>DATHAP010000197.1 GCA_035489715.1 Actinomycetes bacterium | reverse complement strand
GTCAGCACCGGCAGGAAGACGAGGAGCAGCACGCCGACGCCGAGGAAGGAGTTGAGCGCGTGGCCGCTCGGGAAGCTGTAGCCGCTGGCGGTGTCGACGGGCTCGGGGAACGTGGGCCTGGCTCTGTCCACGAGCACCTTGAGGACGACGCCGAGGACGCCGCCGATCGCCATCGTCACGACAGCCCAGGCGGCCAGCCGTTTGGCGCTGCGGCGCCAGAGCCAGACGGCGACCCCGATCACGGCCAGGCGGAACACCCAGGGGTCGAGGACCCTGGAGCCGAGCTGCAGGGAGTCGACCAGGCCGGGGTCGGCACGGGCCACGTCGTTCAGGTCGTCGGCCACGCCACGGTCGAGCCGCGCCAGTGGCTCCCACTCGGACAGGACGAGCAGCATCAACAGGGTGAACGGGATTGCCACCAGGGCTGCGGCTCCTGCGCCGAGAGCGAGCCGGCCCGCGAGCCCGCGCTTGGGGGCCCGGCCGGGGCGGCGCGCCCCGGCCGGGCGGTGCAGGGTGCGGAGCATGAGCGGGTGGTACCCAGCAGCACGCCGTGGCACGCCCCCATCCTGCTGCGACCCGCACCCGAGACTCGCAGAAATGATCACGTGAACGTGATCAATACCCCCGAACCCTGGCAAATTCGCCGTGGTCCGGGTGCATTGACCACGCTGACGTGATCAATCTGGCAGGGGAGCGAGCCGGCGCCAGCCGCCGAGGCGGCCGGGCGCTCGCCATGCCGGAGCCGCGCCGAACCGGTGGGTTTGCCGACCGCTCCTGCGGTGAGCGACCTGGTGTGACTACGGGCAGCCTGTACTTCGTCGGCACCGCGACGACCCTGCTGCGGCTGGGGCCGTTCACGCTGCTGACCGATCCCAACTTCCTGCACCAGGGCCAGCGCGCCTGGCTGGGCCGCGGCCTGACGGCCAAGCGGCTCACCGAGCCGGCGCTCGACCCCGACGACCTGCCCGCGCTCGATGCGGTGGTGCTGTCCCACCTGCACGGCGACCACTGGGACCGGGTCGCGCACGCACACCTCGCCAAGGACGTGCCGATCCTCACGACGCCGCACGCCGCCCGGCGGCTGCGGGCCCGCGGCCGGCGGACGCTCGGCATGCAGACCTGGCAGAGCACCAGCACCACCCGCGACGGCATGCGCCTGACCGTCACCGCCCTCCCGGGCCGGCACGCGCCGCGTCCGGTCAGCCGTCTGCTGCCGCCGGTGATGGGGACGATGCTCGAGATCGGCCCGGCCACCGATGCCACCGATGCCACCGACGGTGCCGACGGGGCCGCGCCGCCCGTCGGCGAGGCCGACCGGCCGACCCGGGTCTACCTCAGCGGGGACACCCTGCTCGTGGACGAGCTCGGCGAGATCGCCGCGCGCTACCCCAGCATCGACACCGCCGTCCTGCACCTCGGCGGCACCACGCTGCCCGGAGGTCTCGTCGTCACCATGGACGGCGAGCAGGGCGCCGGCCTGGTCGAGCTGCTCCGTCCCAGCCACGTGGTCCCGATCCACCTCGACGACTACCGCCTGTTCAAAAGCCCGCTGGCCGACTTCCTGGCGGCCACCGAACGGCGCGGCCTGCGCGACCGGGTGACCCCGGTCCCGCGGGGTGGTGACGTCGCGATCGGCAGGGTCCGCGCACCGCACGCCTGAGGGAAGGCGCCGGGCGGTTAGGCTCGCCAGGTGCTGGACCCGAAGCTGCTGCGCGAGGACCCGGAGGCCGTGCGCGCCTCGCAGCGGGCCCGGCGCGAGGACCCCACCCTGGTCGACCGCGCGCTGGCCGCGGACGAGTCCCGGCGCAGCGCGATCGCAGCCTTCGACCGGCTGCGCAACGAGCAGAAGACCCTGGGCCGCGAGGTGGCGAAGGCGTCCGGCGACGACAAGGTCCGGCTGCTCGACCGCACCAGGCAGCTCGCCGTCGAGGTCAAGGCCGCCGATGCCGCCCAGACCGAGGCCGAGACGACGTACGACGCGCTGATCCGGGCGATCTCCAACATCGCCGAGCCGGGCGTCCCCGAGGGCGGCGAGGACGACTACGCGGTGCTCGAGCACGTCGGGACGCCTCGCGAGCCCGGCTTCGAGCCGCTGGACCACCTCGAGCTGGGGCAGCGCCTCGGCGCCATCGACACCGAGCGCGGCGCGAAGGTCTCCGGTGCGCGCTTCTACTACCTCACCGGGGTCGGGGCGCAGCTGCAGCTCGCGATGCTCAACCTGGCCATCGCGCAGGCCGCGGAGGCCGGGTTCGTGCCGGTCGTGCCGCCGGTCCTGGTGCGGCCGGAGGCGATGGAGGGCACCGGGTTCCTCGCCCAGGCGGCCGAGAACGTCTACCACCTGCCGGAGGAGGACCTTTACCTCGTCGGGACCTCCGAGGTGCCGCTCGCGGCCTTCCACATGAACGAGACGCTGGACGCCGCCGACCTGCCGCGGCGCTACGCCGGCTGGTCGACCTGCTTCCGCAAGGAGGCCGGCTCCTACGGCAAGGACACCCGCGGCATCCTGCGGGTCCACCAGTTCGACAAGATCGAGATGTTCTCCTACTGCGACCCGGCCGACGCGGCGGCCGAGCACCAGCGGCTGCTCGGCTGGGAGAAGGAGATGCTGGCCAAGGTCGAGCTGCCCTACCGGGTCATCGACGTCGCGGCCGGCGACCTCGGCGGATCGGCGGCCCGCAAGTACGACTGCGAGGCCTGGGTGCCGACGCAGGGGCGGTACCGAGAGGTCACCTCGACGTCCAACTGCACGACGTTCCAGGCCCGGCGGCTGAAGATCCGGATGAAGGACGAGAGCGGCGTACGTCCGCTGGCGACCCTCAACGGCACCCTCGCCACGACCCGGTGGATCGTCGCGATCCTCGAGAACCACCAGCAGGCCGACGCCTCGGTCGTCGTGCCGGCCGCCCTCCGGCCGTTCATGGGCGGCCGAGAGGTGCTCGAGCCGGTCAAGCGATGACGCACACCCGATGACCGACGACGCCACGCCGACCGGCCCGGCCGACGGTCCCGCGCAGCCCACCGAGGACGAGCTGCGCGACGCGTGCACCCGCTTCCTCGCCTGGCACGGCAACCGCTCCACGAGCGACGCCCTGGCCGAGGTCCGCGAGGTGCTGGGCGACGTCACGGCCGACCGCTACGGCGACGGCGGCGTGGTGGCCGAGCTGGAGACCGAGGTGCGCGAGCTGCTCGGCAAGCCGGCCGCCGTGTTCATGCCCAGCGGGACGATGGCGCAGCAGATCGCCTTGCGGGTGCACGGCGACCGGCTCGGCCGACGGGTCGTGCTGTGGCACCCGCAGTGCCACCTGGCGAAGTGGGAGGACCAGGCGGCCGAGCGGCTGCACGGCCTGCTCCCGCGGCCGGTCGGCGAGTCGCGGTCGCTGGTCACCCTGGACGACCTGGAAGAGGTGGCGGAGCCGTTCGCGGCGCTGCTGCTCGAGCTGCCGCAGCGCGAGATCGGCGGCCGGCTGCCGGAGTGGGACGACCTGGTCGCGCAGACCACGTGGGCGCGGGAGCGGGGGGCGGCGGTGCACCTGGACGGCGCCCGGCTGCTGGAGTCGCTGCCGTTCTACGGCCGATCGGCGGCCGAGGTGTCCGCCCTCTTCGACAGCGTCTACCTCTCCCTCTACAAGGGTCTCGGCGGGTTGGCCGGCTGCGTCCTCGCCGGCGACGACGGGCTGGTCGCGCAGGGCCGGGAGTGGCGGCACCGGCACGGCGGCACGCTGTTCGCGATGTGGCCGTACGCCGCTGCCGGTCTGGCCGGGCTCCGGCTGCGCGGGCCCCGCATCCCGGCCTACGTCGAGCACATGCGGGCCATCGGCGCCGAGCTGGCGGCGCTCGACGGGGTCACGGTCGTCCCCGACCCGCCGCAGACGACGATGGCGCACCTC
>DATHAP010000196.1 GCA_035489715.1 Actinomycetes bacterium | reverse complement strand
CGACCGCGGCCACCGCCACCACGAACGTGAGGTCGAAGAGCAGCTCGAGCGGCGTCGACGCGCGGGGCGTCTCGTCGACCGAGCGCGACACCATGGGCCGCACCCACGGCCGGCGCAGCTCGGGCTCCCGGCCGACCTGCTGCGCACCCGTGGTCACGGGCCGGACGCTAGCCGGGCAGGGCGGTCCATGACAGCCCCCGACAGCCCCGGCAGCCCTTCCCTTCGGCCCTTCGACGGACAAGTTAGCAGGGTTGATGTCGACGCATCAGGCCTATAGCCTTGACCGGTGCTCGTGCTGACCGTGGACCAGCGCCGCAGCCGTGGGTCCGCCGACCAGGTCGAGCGCCTGCTCGGCTGGCTCGAGGAGCGCAGGCTGCCCACGGTCCGCCGGTTCGAGCGGACCGCCGGCGACGAGGTGCAGGGCGTCCTCGACAGCCCGCCCGCCGCGGTGGGACTGGTGCTCGACCTGGTCCGGCAGGACCGCTGGAGCATCGGCCTGGGCGTCGGGCCGGTCGACGAGCCGTTGCCGACCAGCACGCGTGCCGGGTCCGGGCCGGCTTTCGTCCTCGCTCGGGACGCCGTCACGCGGGCCAAGTCGCGACCCACGGGGCTCGCGGTGAGCGGCCCGGCGCTCGCCGCGGCGGGGCACGCGCAGACCGCCCTGGACCTGGCGGCGGCGCTGGTTCAGCGTCGCAGCGAGCGCGGCTGGGAGGCCGTGGACCTGGCGGCGAGCGGGCTCTCCCAGGTGGAGGTGGCCAAGCGGCTCGACATCAGCAAGCAGGCCGTCTCGCAGCGCCTGCAGGCCGCGGACTGGCACCTGGAGGGGCCGGCGCGCCAGCTCGCCAGCCACCTGGTGGCGGTCGCCGATGCGTCCGGGGCGGGTGGCAGGCTCGGGGCCCGATGACGCTCCTCGCCCTGCTCCTCCTGCTGCTCGCTGCGGCTGCACCGGCCACCCTGCCGCTGCTGCGCCGGTGGGTCCCGGACCCGGTGCTGCCGGCCGCGGTCCTCGCGACGGTGCTGCTCGCGCTGGCCGCGGCCGTCGCGGCAGCGGATGACCCGACCGATCCCGCGGACGGCTGGCAGCTGGCCGCGGCACTGGTCCTGGGGGTGGCCGCCGCGACGACCGGCGGCGGCCTGGTGGTCCGCGGCGTCTTCCGGCTGATGCGCGACGAGTGGTGGCCCTGGACCGCACCCCGTCGCGCGGCCGCGCAGGCGTCGCCCGACGACCCGGCCGCCAGCGACGAGGGCGCGCCTGCCCCTGACGACGACGAGCCGGCAGGAGCCAGGTCGGTGGAGACCGTGCTGCGCGGCGGCGCCTGGATCGGCTTCCTGGAGAGGGGCGCCGTGGCCGCGACCCTGTTGGCCGGCTGGCCGGAGGGCATCGCACTGGTGCTGGCCGTCAAGGGCGTCGGTCGCTACTCGGAGCTGCGCGAGGCCAACGCACCCGAGGCGTTCATCATCGGCACTCTCGCCAGCCTGCTGTGGGCCGGCGCGGCGGCCGGGACGGCCCAGCTGCTGCGCTAGCGTCCGGTCCGTGCACCTTCTCGTGATCGGCGGCACCCGTTTCATCGGCCGCCACGTCGTCCAGGAGGCCCTGGACCGCGGTCACCGGGTCACCCTCTTCCACCGCGGGCGCACGGGCGCGGACCTGTTCGCGGGCGACGACCGGGTCAGCCGGCTGACCGGCGACCGCGACGTCGACCTGTCCGCGCTGGCCGAGGGCGAGTGGGACGCGACCGTCGACACCTGCGCCTACGTCCCGCGGCAGGTCCAGGCACTCGCCGACGTCCTCGGCGAACGGGGTGGCCGGCACCTGCTGGTCTCCAGCGTCTCGGCGTACGCCGCACCCGACTCCCCCCGTTTCGACGAGGACTCGCCGCTCGCCGAGCTCGACGACCCGACCGTCGAGGAGGTGACCGAGACGACGTACGGCGGGCTGAAGGTCCTCTGCGAGCGCGCCGCGGTCGAGCGCTACGGACCGGGGACGGCGGTCGTGCGGCCGACCTACGTGGTCGGCCCGGACGACTACACGTGGCGCTTCCCGTGGTGGGTGACGCGGCTGGCCCGCGGCGGCGAGGTGCTCGCGCCGGGCCCGCCCGACGCCCCGGCCCAGGTCATCGACGTGCGCGACATGGCGGCGTGGATGGTGGGGCTGCTCGAGGATGGGCACAGCGGTGCGTTCCACGCGGTGAGCCCGGCGCCGCCGTTCTCCTGGCGGGACGAGCTGGAGGCCGTGCGCGACGCGGTCGCCCCGGAAGGCACCACGCTGACCTGGGTGTCGCCGGACTTCCTGCGGGAGGCCGGCGTCGACGGGGACGCGCTGCCGCTGTGGAGCGCCGACGACCCGGCGGTGCTGACGATGGCCGCCGACCCGGGCCGGGCGACCGCCACCGGGCTGCGGCCGCGGCCGCTCGCCGACACGGTTCGCGACACCCTCGCGTGGGCCCGCTCGGTGCCCCGGCCGGACTCGGCCGACCGGCTCGACGCCGACCGCGAGGCGGAGCTGCTGGCTCGCTGGCACCGCCGCCGCTGAGCCCCCGTCCGGAGTGTCGGAGGATCCGCATGCTCATCAGGCGGATTCCCCGACAGTCCGGCGGGATCGGGTCAGAAGGGAAGCTGTCGGCCGGACGGGGTGCGCAGGTCGAGCGGTGCGGCGGAGGTCGAGCGCACGGGCCGGCGGACATGCACCCGGACGCTGACGCTGCCGCCGGTGCTGGTGGTGGCCGACATCGGGGTCACGTCCCTCAGGCCGCGACCGGCTGGGCGGCCGGGGCAGTGCTCGCCGTGGCCGGCAGCAGGTAGCCGCCGTCGTCGAAGAGGACCACGCCGTTGCACAGGAGGCTCCAACCCTGCTCGGGGTGGGCGGCCACGGTGCAGGCGGCGACGGGGCTGGTGGGCCCGTCGGCCGCGGGGCAGGTCGCCTGGTGGCGGTGGGTGCTGGTGTCGGTGGTGTGCATGGCGCACCTCGGTTCCTCTCCCGCGGTCGCGCACCTGCGGTGCGGCTGCTGCGGTGACTCGTCGCTGGGTGGTGGTCTGGAGTTGTCGAGCTGGCGCCACCCGTTACGACGCCCGGCACCCCGCGGACTCATCGGCCCGCGACAGACCGGTTCAACTGCCGTCGTCCACCGTCAGCTCGATCGTCACCAGCTCGCCCTCCTCGAGGTCCTCCGCGTGGCGCACCGCATCCTTGAGCGGCACCACGTATCCGCCGTCCTTGGGCCACAGCGACGTCTCCCACTCGGTGTCGCCGACCCGGGCCAGCACCGGGACCATCCCCCAGCCGTAGGTCACGGCAACGGCCACCTCCTTGAGCCGTGCGCTGCTGGCCGCGGGGACGGTGACGAAGTAGTACGGCGCCGGGCCCCGCCAGTGCCAGATCTCGCCGGTCACGTCCAGGTCCATCCGGCCAGGCTAGGGTCGGATCCGGACGTTCGGCTTCCGGATCGCGGGGGGTGGCGTGGCAGAGGCGGCCAGCCCGACGGCCCGGGCGCTGCTGGCCCTCGAGCTGCTGCAGGGCAGCCCCGGCATCACCGCGGAGCGGCTCGCCGACAAGCTCGGCGTCTCCGAGCGCGCCGCCCGGCGGTACGTGGCGGTGCTGCGCGAGGCAGGCATCCCGATCGAGTCGGTCCGCGGGCCGTACGGCGGCTACCGGGTAGGCCGCGGCCTGCGGCTCCCCCCGCTGGTCTTCTCCTCGACCGAGGCCCTCGGCCTGGTGATGGCGGTGCTGGACGGGCACCACGACGCCGCCGACCCCACCAGCCCGGTGGGCAGCGCCCTGGGCAAGATCGTGCGGGCGCTGCCGGAGCCGGTGGCGGCCCAGGCGGAGGCGGTCCGCCGCAGCACCGCGCCGGCCCCCGACCGGGCGGCCGCCCGGCCGGACCCGGGGACGACCAGCGCGCTGGTGCAGGCCTGCTCGGACCGACGCCGGGTCCGCATCGGCTACCGGTCCGAGGCAGGCTCCGAGTGGCAGCCCGAGGTCGATCCCTGGGCGGTCGTGGTGCGGCACGGCCGGTGGTACCTGCTCTGCCACGCGCACGCGGCGGGCGCCCTGCGCGCCTACCGCATCGACCGGGTCCGGTCGGTGGAGCTGCTGGCCGAGTCGTTCGACGTGCCGGCCGACCTCGACCCGGTCGCCCTGCTCGAGCAGCACCTCGCGCTCGGCTGGGAGTACGACGTCGAGCTGCTCGTCGACGCGCCGATGGCCGAGGTGGCCGGACGGGTGTCCCCGGTGCTCGGTCGCCTCGAGCCGGTCGACGAGAGCACCACCCGGCTGGTCGGGAGCACCAGCAACCCGTGGTGGTTCGCCGAGCAGCTCGCAGCGTTCCCGGCGCCGTACCGCATCGTCGGGTGCCGTGAGCTGCAGGAGACGGCGCGCGCGGTCGGCCGCCGGCTGGTCGCGGCGGCCGGTCCGGAGGACGGCGTCTAGGGTCGCCAGCCGTCCGGCGGGTCCTCGCCGACCAGCCCGTCGACGGCCTCGCGGAGCAGGTCCGCGTGACCGGCGTGCCGGCCGTACTCCTCCACCAGGTCGAACACCAGCCGGCGCAGGCTGGCGTGCCGGCCGTCGTCGTCCGCGATGTCGACAGGTTGGTCGAGCCCGCCGTCGGCCAGCGCGGCCGCGACCCTCGCGCGGGACCGCTCGACAGCCTCGTCCCAGAGGGCGTAGAGCTCCTCGGGCGTCTGGTCCGCGGCGGAGGCGAAGACCCAGTCCTCGACGTCGAACCGGTAGGTCGACTCCCACGGCTCTCCGGGCGACTCGCCGCGCAGCTTGGTGGTGAACGTGTAGTCCTCGACGAAGGCGAGGTGCTTGAGCAGGCCGCCGAGGGTCAGCTCGGACGTGCCCAGCCTGGTCCGCAGGCCGGCCTTGTCCAGGTGACCGGCCTTCCAGCGGAAGGTCCAGCGCATCCGGTCGAGCGCGCCCAGCAGGTGCTCGGTCTCGGTGCCGGCGAGCGGCGGCTCCCACGGGCGCTGGTCGGCGCCTGCCGAGGCCGCGGGGCTCGAGGCAGACGGGGTCGGGGTGGGGGTGTCGGTCGTCATGCCGGGGACCGTACGACGCATTCCGGTCGGATCGCGTCCGCTACTCCCGCGAGCGCCCAGCAAGTGCAAAGCCGTGGAATGTTGCGGAGCTACTGCGGGCTCGTCTCGGGTACCGGCCCAATTGCGCTGGGACGTCCCCGCACCGGGGTGCGGGGACGTCCCTAGTTGCGCTGTCTCAGGCGCATGGCGGCGCTCTCAGAGAGGCCGCCGGGTGCCGTAGTACCCGCCCAAGGAGTCGCGGTAGTCCCGCTCCTTGTACGCCTTCTCGTCGAACTCTGGCGCGGACTTGATCTCGCTCTTCGTCCGGTCCACGTGGACCTTCTTGTCGCTGACGTCGACCCGGCTGATCACACCGGCCGGCAGCATGACCTTCTTGCCGAGAATCCATGGCCCGGTGTCCACGACGATGTAGCCGGCCCCGACCTCGTACGACGCGTCGTCGACCTTGCCGATGTCGCCGTCGGTGGCCTCCACCTTGTAGCCGGCGACGTCCATCGACGACCAGTCGCCCGACCCGTAGGTCCAGATGTCGGTGTTAGTCATAGGGATCTCCTTTCGACTCTCACTGCTGGACACTCCGGCGATCCCCGTTGCCAGCAGGGGAAAACTCGAACCCGAGCTCTCGCGGTGCGTCTGCAGAAGTGGCCGGTGATATGGCCGTGACACCTGAGACGAACAGCGCACGGTGGTTCTCCACCCCGTACGTAGGGTGACGGTTCGTCGCTCGATGCCGCCACATCACAGCGCGAGGGCTGCACCGACTGGGGAAGTCCTTGCCGCGCGTGCCGGGGGTGCGGGAGTCAGGAGTCGGTGTACTGGACGATCCCGAGGCACATCTCGTCGGAGGTGCCCTCGCCCCAGGTCACGTACCTGGGCTGCTCGTCGGCCAGCTCGGGGATCATCGAACGCAGGGCCGCGTCGTGGGTGCAGGTGACCCGCAGAGTGTCGCCGGCCCGGACCGGGACCGGACGGTCCAGAGGGGTGGCGGCCTGGTCGTCGAAGTCCCACACCTCGCGGTCCAGCAGCCGCTGCTCGCGCGACGTGCCGGGGTCGAGGTCGACCGAGATCGACCGGCCGAGCAGGTGCATGTGCCCCGCGACCGCGCGCACCACCATGTCCTGAGGCGCCGTGCGGTCGCAGCTCTGCCGGGTGCCTGGCCGGATGGGGCGGCCCGCCCGGGAGCAGAGCAGGGCCAATCCGGCCACGGTCCGCCCGGCAGACGGCCCGATCCGCGAGGCGAGGTCGACCATCGACGCCGACCGGCCGCACAGCGGGCCGGACTCCTCGTCGGTGCACGGCAGCTCCACCGGGGCGACGAGCAGCATGGTGCGCAGCGGCCGGAGGTCGGCGCTGCCGGGCATCAGTCGCAGGGCGACAGCGGTGTCGTCGGCGAAGGTGGACGCGTCGTCGCCGGCGGCCCGCAGGTTGTAGTGCAGCTGGAGCACGACTTGGCTGCCCGCCGGGAGGAAGCGCCCGGTGCGCTGCCGCATCACCGTCTCTCCGCCGCCGGGTGCCCAGGCGGCCAGCCAGGGTGCCCGGTCGAGGTTGCGCACCGGGTCGTCGCCGGCCTGCTGCAGGGCGGACCCGCCGAAGCAGCTCCACCCGTCGCCCGCGGCGTCGGCGTCCTGGCGCTGGGCCGCCGCCACCTGACCCGGCGGCACCGCGAACAGGATCGCGTGGTGGACGACGGAGCTGTTGCCGGGCAGCACGTCAGACCCGGTGACGAAGGCGCCCTCGGTCAGGCCCGGGTCGATGAGGAAGCAGCGGTAGTCGTCTCGGCCGGCCCCGGGGGCGCTGGGCCGGTAGGGGCCGCCGGGCAGCTTCAAGGTGACCCGGCGCTCCCCCGGCCGCAGGGCGACCGGCGCGCCCGGCGCGACCGTCGGGGTCGCCGCGCCGTCCGTCGAGGCGGTGCCGTGGCTGTGCGGCGCGGTGCCCGGCGCGTGGCTGTGGGTCGATGCCGCGGACTGACGCACCGGAAGCGCCTCGGCTCCCGACTCCACCGGCGCCGCAGCGCAGCCGGCGAGCAGGGCCGCGGCACCGAGCACGGCCGCGGCCCGCAGTGTGCTCCGGCGCGTGGTCACCGGTCGATCCTAGGCTTCGCCGCGCCGATCGTGGGGTAGAGCCATGGCACGCCCTGCCACGAGGAGACGCCATGACGACCAACCTGACCCCGGGTGCCACGAGCGCCCGCGGCGCTGCGCACCAGGCCGCCAACAGTGACGCCTTCAACAAGGCAGCCCGCATCGGGTTCCTGGCCAAGGGCCTGGTCTACGCCCTCATCGGGGCGCTCGCGATCCAGGTCGCGTTCGGCGACTCTGAGCAGACCGACCAGCAGGGGGCCCTGCAGTCCGTCGCCGAGAAGCCCGGCGGCAGCATCGTTCTCTGGCTGATGGTGCTCGGGTTCGTCGGCTACGCGATCTGGCGGTTCTCCGAGGCGGCCTGGGGCCGCCGTGACGAGACCGACGAGAAGAAGCGCACCGTCAAGCGCCTCGGCTCGCTCGCCAACGGCCTGATCTACCTCGGCTTCGGCGTCCTCGCCTTCCGCACCGTCACGGCGGGGTCCTCCGGCGGCAGCACCAGCGCCGACATCACCGCCACCGTCCTGAAGTGGCCCGGCGGGCAGACCATCGTCTTCGTCGCCGGCCTGGTCGTCATCGCGATCGCGATCGGCCTCACGGTCCGCGGGCTCAAGACCGACTTCGAGAAGCACCTCGACACCGGCCGGATGAGTCCCACGACCTTCAAGGCCGTCCGCCGCCTGGGCCAGGTCGGATACGTGGCACGCGGTGTGGTCTTCGGCCTCGTCGGCATCTTCGTCTGCAAGGCGGCCATGGACTACCAGCCCGACAAGGCCAGCGGCTTCGACGTCGCGCTCAAGAGCATCGCCGGTGCGCCGTTCGGCCAGTTCCTGCTGGTCCTCGCCGCGCTGGGCCTGATCTGCTTCGGCGCCTACTGCGTCGCGGAGGCGCGCTACCGCCGGCTCTGAGCCTGGCGCTGCGACAGGGCGTAGAACGCGACGGCCGAGGCCGCCGCAGCGTTGAGCGAGTCGACGCCGCCGGACATCGGGATCCGCACCCGGTGGTCGGCGGCGTCGAGTGCTGCCTGGGACAGCCCGGGTCCTTCGGAGCCGACCAGCAGTGCGTACCGGTCGGTCACGGCCGGCGGCAGGTCACCGATCGCCGTCGCGTCCGCCGCCGGCGTCAGCGCGAGCAGCGTGTGCCCGGACGCCCGTACGTCCGACAGCGCAGCCGGCCACGCGTCGAGGCGTGACCAGGGCACCGAGAAGACGGCACCCATCGACACCTTCACCGACCGCCGGTAGAGCGGGTCGGCGCACCGGGGGCCGACCAGGACCGCGTCGACCCCGAGCCCGGCGGCGCTGCGGAAGACCGCACCGACGTTGGTGTGGTCGACCAGGTCCTCCAGGACGGCCACGGTGCGAGCCGACCGGGCCAGGTCGAGCGGCGGCGGGAGGGGCAGCCGGGACATCGCGGCCAGGGCACCGCGGTGGACGGAGTAGCCGGTGACCCGGCGTAGCGTGTCCGGCTCGGCGACGTACACCGGGGCGTCGACCTGGTCGAGCAGGTCCGAGAGCGCCGGCAGCCACTTCTCCTCGAGCAGCAGCGAGCGCACCGGGTGGCCGGCCGCGACGGCGCGCCGGATGACCTTCTCCCCCTCGGCGACGAACAGGCCCTCGGCCGGCTCCTTCCGGCGCCGCAGCTCGACGTCGGTGAGGTCGACGTAGTCGCCGAGAGCGCTCAGGTCGCCGGCCACCCGTCGCACGTCCGCCGTCACCCGTCGAATTATCGTGCCCGCCGCGGTCGCGCCGTCGCAGCCCTCGTCCGACGCGTCCGCCGGCTGCCACACTCGCGACCATGAGGCTGCTCTTCGGCGCCTTCGAGATCGACCTCGATCGCTTCGAGGTGCGCAAGGACGGGGTCCGGCGGCACCTCGAGCCGCAGGTCTTCGAGGTCCTGGCCCACCTGGCCCGGCACCGCGACCGCCTGGTCCCCAAGGAGGAGCTGCTCGACCAGGTCTGGGGCAACCGCTACGTCAGCGAGTCCGCGCTGACCAGCCGGATCCGGGCGGCCCGCGCCGTCCTCGACGACAACGGTCGTGACCAGCAGGTGATCCGCACGGTGCACGGTCGCGGCTACCGCTTCGTCGCCGACGTCGCCGACGTCGCCGAGCCGGTGACGACCGCCGCGACGCCGGCACGTCCGCGCCCGGCAACCGGCGCCCGGCCGGGTCGGCCGGTCCTCGGGATCCGTCCGTCGGTCCTGGAGCGGGACGACGAGCTCCTCCGGCTCGCCGGGGCCGTGGACGACCTGCTGGCGGGCCGGGGCGGAGTCGTCTGCGTCAGTGGGGCGGCCGGGCTCGGGAAGACCACGCTGGTCCGACGGGCCACCGAGGATGCCGGCGCCGACGTCGTCGTGCTGCTCGCCAGCTGCGAGGACCTGAGCACACCTCGGGCACTCGGGCCCTTCCGCGACATGCGCCTGCCCTCCGGCGGGCCGCTGGTCGACGTGGTCGACCCGGCCTTCGACGCCGGCACCGTGCTGGCCCGCCTTCGGGAGGTGGTGTCGACTGCCGGGCCGCCGGTGGTCGCCGTCGAGGACGTGCACTGGGCCGACGACGCGACCGTGGACCTGCTGCGGCTGCTCGTGCGGCAGGCGCCGGCGCTGCCCGCGGTCGTCCTGCTCACCTACCGCGACGAGGAGATCGGGCCGGGTCACGCGATGCGACGGCTGCTCGGCTCGCTGCGAGCACCTGTCACGCACCTCGCCCTCGAGCCGCTGTCCACCTCCGCGGTCCAGCGGATGACCACCGGCACCGGCCTGGCCGCCGACGAGGTCCACGCCGTCACCGGCGGCAACCCGTTCTTCGTCTCCGAGATCGTCGCCCACCCCGGGACCTCCGTGCCCGCCAGCGTGCGGGACGCGGTGCTGGCCCGGATCGACCAGACCTCCGGGGAGACCCGGCACGGGCTGCAGGTGCTCTCGGTGGTCCCCGCCCGCGCGGAGCGGTGGCTGGCCGAGGAGCTCGTGCCGGGCGCCGACACGGTGCTGCACGAGGCCGAACGCCGGGGGCTGCTCTCCGGCGACGCCGGCAGCGTGTGGTTCCGGCACGAGCTCGCCAGGCGGGTCATCGAGGCTGACCTCACCGCGTCCGAGCGCATGGCGCACCACCGGGCGGCCGCGCGGGTCCTCGCCGCCCGGGGCGCGGACCCGGCGCGGGTGCTGCACCACGCCGCCCGGGGCCACGTCCCCGACGTGGTGCGCGAGCAGGCCCTGCTCGCCGCAGACCAGGCGGTCGCCGCCGGCGCGCACCGCCAGGCGGCGGCGCACCTCGACCTGCTTCTGTCGTTCCGCGACCAGCTGCCGGCGGACACCGTGGCTGCCGCGCTCACCGACCGGGCGCACTCGCTCTACCTGCTCAACCGCTTCGCCGAGTCGCAGCGCCTGGCGGTGGAGTCGGTGCAGATGTGGGACACCCTCGGCGACCCGGCCCAGCTCGGGCGGGCGCTGGTCGGGCTGGCCCGCACCGGGCTGTGGGCGGTCGGGCCGCGTTTCGCCGAGCAGGCTGCCCAGCGGGCCGTCGCCGCGGCCGAGCGGGCCCGGTCCCGGGCCGACGACCGACCGGCCACGGTGCTGCTCGCCCAGGCGCACGCCGAGGTCGCCCGGGCCCGCGGCAACCTGGCGACGCTCGGCCCGGTCTCCGAGCCCGGACCGGGCGCGGTCGAGCACGCCCGGCTGGCCGTCGAGCTGGCCCGGCAGACCGGGCGGGACGACCTGGTCGCCCACACCCTCACCTACCTGGGCGCGGAACGGCTCAGCAACGGCGACCCGGCCGGACGGGACCAGCTCGACGAGGCCGTCCGGATCGCGGCCCGCGACCCGCGGGTGGAGTACGTCACGCGCGGCTGCGTCAACGCCTCGGGGGCGGCCTACCGGTCGGGCGAGCCCGAGCTCGCCATGGACTACGTGCGGACCGGGCTGGCCGGCTGCGCCGACGGCGAGTTCTTCGCCGGGGAGTACCGCCTCGACCTCACCCGGGCCGCGATCCAGCTCTCGACCGGCTCGTGGGACGAGGCGGAGTCCGCCCTCCGGGACCTGGTCGACCGGCCGGGCGAGCCGGGACTGATGCGGCCGATGGCGACCGCCATGCTGGCCCGGCTGCTGGCCCGGCGCGGCCGGGACGGAGCGGGCTCGCTGCTCGACCGCGCGCTCGCCGACGTCACCGGCTCGGACGAGCCGCACGTGGTCGGCCCGGTCGCGGCCGCGGCCGCCGAGCTGCACTGGCTGGCGGGGAGCGGCGACCTGCCGGCGTTCGTGCGGGAGGCCTACGGCCTGGCCCACCGGCGACACCACCAAGTCAGCCAGGCCGAGCTGGCGACGTACGCCCTGCGCTGCGGCCAGGCCCTGCCGCGCGGTGACGAGCCGGATCCCGCTGTGCCGCCGGGGCCGTGGGGGCCGGCACTCGCCGGCGACCACCAGCGCGCCGCGGACGGCTGGCAGGCGCTGCACGAGCGCTACGAGCAGGCCGTCGAGACCTGGGCGGCCGGCGAGCGCGACGCGGCTGCCGTGCTGCTCAGCGGGCTCGACGCGACGGCCACGCTGGACCGTCTGCGGCGGTCGGGCTAGCCGGCGAGGATCTGCGCCATCGCCACGAGGCCCACCAGGACGACCAGCCCGCGCAGCACCGGCTGCGGGATCCGCCGGCCGATCAGCGCCCCGACCTGGCCGCCGACGGTCGAGCCGACTGCGATCAGGGCGGCCGCTTCCCACGCGATGTCGGTGACCGCGATGAACACCAGAGCGGCGACGGCGTTGACGAGCAGCGCGAGCACGTTCTTGGCGGCATTGATCCGCTGCAGGTGCTCGTCGAGCAGCAGGCCCATGATCGCGATCAGCAGCACGCCCTGCGCGGCGCCGAAGTAGCCGCCGTAGATGCCCGCGAGGTAGATGAGCGCGTACAGCAAGGGGCCGGCGTGCTCGCGTCGCTGGTGCCCCTCCCGGGCCCGCAGCCGCGCCGCGACCCGGGGCTGCACGACGACCATGACGCAGGCCAGGCCGATGAGGACCGGCACGATCGCCAGGAAGGCCTCCTCCGGCAGCACGAGCAGCAGCACCGCGCCGGTGATGCCCCCGAGCACGGAGGCCACCGCCAGGCGTGCCAGACGCCGGCCCTGACCGATCAGCTCGCGTCGGTAGCCGACCGACCCGCTGAGGGACCCCGGCACCAGGCCGACCGTGTTGGTGACGTTGGCCAGCACCGGGGGGTAGCCGACCGCGAGCAGGACCGGGAAGGTCACCAGTGTCCCCGACCCGACGACGGTGTTGATGGTGCCGGCTGCGAGCCCCGCGAGGGCGACCGCCACGGCCTCCCAGACGCTCACGAGCGAGCTCCGGCGGGCACGGCCGTGATCCTTCCACGTCAAGGCGGGGCCCTCGGACGCCGACCTAGGAGAGGTGGGACCTCTTCCGCACGCCTGGCGCCGGGCGACCGCCGCCGCGGCGGGTGTCCTGCTGCTGGTCGCCCTGCCCGGTCCCTCAGCCCAGGCCGAGGACCTCGCGGACGCGCGCGCCGCGACCGCCGTGGCCGCCCGCCGGGTAGAGGCACTGCGACCGCAGGTGGAAAAGGCCCTCGCGGCCTACGACCTCGCCCTGCGCGGCCTGGCGGCCGGCGTCTCGCGCAGCATCGACGCGGCGCAGGACGCCGACGCTGCGGCGGCGGCCGAGGAGGCCGCCCGCACGGAGGAGAGCCAGCGGGTGCGGGCGCTCTACATGACCGGCGGGGCGGCGCTCTACGCCAGCGTCCTGAGCGCGGGTGGCCCGACCGACGCGGCGGCGCGGATGACCTACGTGCAGCGGCTGGTCGCCGCCGGAGTATCCACGTCGGCCCGCAGCCGCGTGGAGACCGACCGGCTGCAGGACCGGGCCGGACGGCTCGAGCAAGCGGCCGAGCGGCGGGTGGTCACCGCGTCCGACGTGCAGCGGCGCTACGAGGAGCTGCAGGCCCGCCTGGACGAGGCGGCGGCGGAGCTCAGCGCGCTGTCCCAGCGGGCGCGTGCCCTGCAGGAGGCTCAGGACCTGCTGGCCCAGATCGCCGCCCTCAACGCCCAGGTCGACGCCGCCGGGGCGCAGCGGGTGAGCACCGCCCGGGCCGGCGGGATCCCGCCGCTGTTCCAGAAGCTGTACGTCGCCGCGGCCCGCACCTGCCCGGGGATGTCCTGGTCGCTGCTGGCCGCCATCGGCCAGGTGGAGTCCGGGCACGGCGCCAACCCGGGCACGTCCTACGCGGGGGCCCAGGGCCCGATGCAGTTCATGCCGAGCACCTTCGCGTCGTACGGCGTGGACGGGGACGGGGACGGCGACCGCGACATCATGGACCCGGCCGACGCGGTGTTCTCGGCCGCGAACTACCTGTGCCGCAACGGCGCGGGGCGCAGCGCCGAGGCGACGGCCCAGGCGATCTGGCACTACAACCACGCCGAGTGGTACGTGCAGCTCGTGCTGAAGCTGGCCGGCCAGTACGCGCAGCGCAACCCGGGCGGCCCTGGCAGCGGCTCCCTCGGCTGACGGCCCAGGGCACGGTCCACACGCGCGAAGGCGGGGCGTGCGCGGTACGCGATCTGGGGACCGCACTTTGCGCTACCGTCCCGCCTTCGCAGGGTCGGCACCACCGGGAGGGGCAGCGGCGGCGCAGCCCTACACGCGCCGCCGCGCCGCGGGGGCTGGGCGAACGCGGGCAGCTCCACGGTGCCACAGCACCAGGCCTGCGGACAGCCCCCCGCCGTCCATGGGGCTGGACGGCGCCGCTCTCGTCAGGGCACGCGGGGCGGCGGCTGGCGGTCCTCGCCAGAGCCGAGCATGCCGCCGATGCCCTTGAGCGCCTCGCCCAGCTCGCTCGGCACGATCCAGACCTTGTTGCTGTCGCCGCGCGCGATCTGCGGCAGCGTCTGGAGGTACTGGTACGCCAGCAGCTTCTGGTCCGGGTTGCCGGCGTGGATCGCGTCGAAGACCTTCTGGATCGCCTGCGCCTCGCCGTCAGCCCGGAGCACGGCCGCCTGCGCGTCACCCTCGGCCTTGAGGATCGCCGCCTGCCGCTCACCCTCGGCGGTGAGGATCTGCGACTGCTTGAAGCCCTCGGCCGTGAGGATCGTCGCGCGCTTCTCCCGGTCGGCCCGCATCTGCTTCTCCATCGAGTCCTGGATGGAGGGCGGCGGGTCGATCGCCTTGATCTCGACCCGGTTGACCCGGATCCCCCACTTGCCGGTGGCCTCGTCTAGGACGCCCCGCAGCGCGGCGTTGATGTGGTCGCGGGAGGTGAGGGTCTCCTCCAGGTTCAGGTTGCCGACCACGTTGCGCAGCGTGGTCACGGTGAGCTGCTCGACGCCCTGGATGTAGTTGGCGATCTCGTAGGTCGCCGCCTTCGCATCCGTGACCTGGAAGTAGATGACGGTGTCGATGCCGACCACCAGGTTGTCGGCGGTGATCACCGGCTGCGGCGGGAAGGACACGACCTGCTCCCGGAGGTCCAGCAGCGGCCGCAGCCGGTCGATGAAGGGCACCAGCACTGTCAGGCCCGGCGTGAGCGTGCGGGAGTAGCGCCCCAGCCGCTCGACGACGCCGGCCCGCGCCTGCGGCACGATCCGGACGGTCTTCGCCAGGGACACGAGGACGAACAGGGTGACCACCACCACCACGACGATGGCAACGATCGAGCCGACCTCCATCAGACCTCCGCTTCGTAGACGAGCGCGGTGGCGCCGTCGATCTCGACGATCTGCACGCTGCTGCCCGCCTCGATGACGGACGCGTGCGGGTCGTAGGTGCGCGCCGACCACACCTCACCCTTGATCTTGACCCGGCCGCCGTCACGGCTGACCGCGGCCAGCACCAGACCTCGCTCCCCGACGAGCGCTGCGGTGCCGGTGCGGATGGCGTGCGGCGTCTTCAGGTGGCGCAGGGCGACCGGACGTAGGACCGCCAGACCACCGACCGAGACCAGGATGGCGACCAGCGCCTGCACCACGATGTTGTCGGTGACGAGCGCGGTCAGCGCCGCCGCGACGGCTCCCGCGGCGAGCATCGCGAAGACCAGGTCCAGCGAGGTCACCTCGACGATCCCGAGGACGACCGCGAGGCCGAGCCACGCGACCCAGTCGTAACCCCCCATGCCGTCCACGCACGCCATCCTAGGGACGAGGCAGCAACTCTTCGCCGAGGCAACGCCTGGCAGGCGGTCGGCGTTCCGGGCGGTACGTCGTCAGCGCACTGGCACGCCGATACGCCGTCAGGTCGCCCGGGCGGACCACCGGGGCCCGGAGCGGGCCAGCTCGAGGCCGAGGCCGAAGGTCTGGGCGAGCGCCGACGCCGTCAGGGTGGTCTCGATCGGTCCAGCGGCGACGACCCGGCCGCCGCGCAGCAGCAGCACGTGGGTGAACCCGGGCGGGATCTCCTCGACGTGGTGGGTCACCAGCACGAGCGCCGGGGCGGCCTCGTCGGCCGCGATCTCGCCGAGCCGGCGCACCAGGTCCTCGCGCCCGCCGAGGTCGAGCCCCGCGGCCGGCTCGTCGAGCAGCATCAGCTCGGGGTCGGTCATCAGGGCGCGGGCGATCTGCACCCGCTTGCGCTCTCCCTCCGACAGCGTGCCGAAGCGACGGGCCGCCAGGTGGGCGACGCCGAGCGCCCCCAGCAGCTCGTCGGCCCGCTCCGCGTCGAGGTCGTCGTAGTGCTCGCGCCACCGGCCGACGACAGCCCAGGAGGCAGTCACCACCACGTCGCGCACCGTCTCTCGGGCGGGGAGCCGATCGGCCAGCGCCGCGCTGGAGAGGCCGATCCGCGGCCGCAGCTCGAAGACGTCGACGGCGCCGAGGGTCTCGCCGAGGACGGTCACCGTGCCACGGCTCGGGTGCAGGTTGGCCGACGCGAGCTGCAGCAGGGTCGTCTTGCCCGCACCGTTGGGCCCGAGCACGACCCAGCGCTCTCCCTCGGCGACGGCCCAGTCGATCGCGTCGAGCAGGGTGGCTCGGTCGCGCAGCACGCTCACGCCGGTGAACGAGAGCACGTCGGACATGCGGGCAAATCTATCGGGCGGGCCGGCGGGCCTCCGGGCCAGATCGTGCTCCGCAGGCCCGCCCACCGGCGGGCACATCGGCCCCCGCACACTGGGCGGGTGCGCGACCTGCCAGCTGCCGGACGGCTGTCCGCGTGGGGCTCCGCCGCTCTGCGCGGGCAGCTGAGCCCGGACGACGCAGCCGACGCCGTCGCCGGGCCGGACGACCCGGTCCACCGGGTCGCGGGGCTGCCGGCAGAGCCCGAGCCGGTGACCCTGCCCTACGCGCTGGGCCGGTTGCGGGCGCTGGGCGCGACCGGCCTGCGGCTCGTGCTGCCGCGACCGGGAGACGTGGCCGGCCTTCCCGGCCCCCCGGAGCTCAACACCGCGGCGCTGGCCGCGGGTGCGGCGGTCGTCGCGACCGGGGGGTGCACCCTGGCGCTCCTGCCGGTCACCCGGGCGCAGTGGTCGGCGCACCGGGTCGACCCGGACCACCGGACCCCGCTCGGCGTGCGCCTCGCCAGGCAGGAGCTGAGCCAGGTGATCCGAGAAGGTGCCGCCGAGCTGACCCGGCTCGACGTGGCGGCCTGGGACCCGGCCGCCGCCGAGGTGCTGGACGGCGGCCGAGGGCGCCCGCCCGCGCTGCCCGGGTCAGCCGGCGCTGACGCCCACCGCCTGCTCGCCCTGGCCCTGCGCATCTCGGCGGTCGTCGAGGTCGCGGCCGCGGGCGAGGGCCGGGTCGTCACCGGCGCCGAGGCCGGCGCCAGGGCCAGGATCCTGCGCGAGCTGGACGACGCCGCCCGGCACGCGGTCGAGGCCGCCTGCAGCGCCCACGCGGAGGGCTGACCGGCGCATACTGGCCGACGACCCAGCCGGCCGCCCGCCCGCCGCGGAGGACTCATGCCCACCGACCCATCGCCCGGGTCGGTCCCGCCCGGTGTCCGCGCGCAGATCCTGGCGACCGAGCACTGGAGCCTGCTCGCCACGCGGAGCACCGCACAGGCCGAGGTCCTCTCGCGCATCTCGATCCTGCTCACGTTCGTGTCGGCGACGACCGTCAGCATCGCGCTGGTCGGGCAGGCTACGGACTTCGACGGGCGCTTCTCGACCTTCGCGATCGTGGTGCTCTGCCTCGTACTGCTGGTCGGCACGATGACACTGCTGCGGGTGCACAACGCCAGCGAGGAGGACTACGCGCTGGTGATCGGGATGAACCGGCTGCGCGCCGCCTACACCCGGCTGGACCCGGAGGTCGAGCCGTACCTCGTCGCCTCCACCAAGGACGACGACGCGGGCGTGATGCGCACCTACAACTACTTCCTCGCGAACCAGGTCAGCCACCTCTTCGGCAGCACCGGGATGCTCGTCGGTGTCGTCAACAGCGCCGTCGCGGGCATCCTCGCGGCAGTGGTCGTCGGTGCCCTCGACGCCGGCAGCGGGCCGGCCGTGACGTGCGGGGTGGCCGTCGCGGTGATCTACTTCCTGGTCGCCGGATCGTTCCCCGTCCGCCGCTTCCTGCGGCTCCAGCGCGACTACCGACCGATGTTCCCGACGCCTGCGCCCCCGGCGCCGGCCGACGAGGGCTGAGCTGCCACGACGTCAGGGACGTCAGAGCAGGGTGCGGTAGAGGTCGAGCGTGCGGGTGGCGATCGCCGCCCACGAGAAGGACTCGACCGCGCGCCGGCGCCCGGCGGCACCCATCGCACTCGCCCGGTCCGGGTCCGCCAGCACCTCGGTCAGCCGCGCGGACAGATCGGCCTCGAAGCGCGCCGGGTCGAGCGGCGTCCCGCTGCCGTCGGTCACCTGCTCGATCGGGACCAGCAGCCCCGTCTCGCCGTCGGCGACGACCTCGGGGATGCCGCCGGTGGCGGTCGCGACGACCGGTGTCTCGCAGGCCATCGCCTCCAGGTTGACGATGCCCATCGGCTCGTAGACCGACGGACAGGCGAACACCGTCGCGTGCGTCAGCAGCTGGACGACGTCCGGCTTCGGCACCATCTCCTCGATCCAGACCACCCCGTCTCGGTCCTGCCGCAGCGCGTCGACGAGCACGCTCACCTCGGCCAGGATCTCCTCGGTGTCGGGCGAGCCGGCACAGAGCACGACCTGGACCCCCGGGTCGAGCGAGAGCGCCGCACGCAGCAGGTGAGGGAGGCCCTTCTGGCGGGTGATGCGGCCGACGAACAGCACGGACGGCCGGTCGGGGTCCACGCCGTACCGCTCGAGGACGTCAGTGCCTTGGTCGGGCTGGTACTCCTCGGTGTCGATGCCGTTGTGCACCACCTGCACCCGCGCAGGGTCGACGCCCGGGTAGCAGCGCAGCACGTCGTCGCGCATCCCGGCCGAGACGGCGACCACCGCGTCGGCCGACTCGACGCTGGTGCGCTCGACCCAGGACGACAGCGCGTATCCGCCACCGAGCTGCTCGGCCTTCCACGGACGCAGCGGCTCGAGGCTGTGCGCGCTCATCACGTGCGGGACCCCGTGCAGCAGGCTCGCGACGTGACCGGCGAGGTTGGCGTACCAGGTGTGCGAGTGGACCAGGTCGCTCCCCTCGCAGGCGGCGGCCATCGGCAGGTCGGTCCCGATGGTGCGCAGCGCGGCGTTCGCGCCGGCCAGCTCGGCGGGCGCGTCGTACGCCGTCACCCCTGGCTCGTCGCGCGGTGCCCCCATGCAGTGCACCCGGACGTCGACCAGGCGGCGCAGCTCGCGGGCGAGGTACTCGACGTGGACGCCGGCGCCTCCGTAGACCTCGGGCGGGTACTCACGGGTGAGCAGATCGACGCGCATGGCGTGATCGTGGCACCACCGATAGCGTGCGCACCATGCCGGACCGGATCCTGTCCATCGTCCTGGCCGGTGGCGAGGGCAAGCGGCTGATGCCCCTGACTGCCGACCGAGCGAAGCCGGCCGTGCCGTTCGCCGGCATCTACCGGCTGATCGACTTCGTGCTGTCCAACCTGGTCAACGCCGGCTACCGCAAGATCGTGGTGCTCACGCAGTACAAGAGCCACAGCCTTGACCGCCACATCGCCTCGACCTGGCGGCTGTCGGCGATGCTCGGCAACTACATCGCCCCCGTCCCGGCACAGCAGCGGCTCGGCCCCCGGTGGTTCGCCGGCTCCGCCGACGCGATCTACCAGAGCCTCAACCTGATCGGCGACGAGCAGCCGACCCACGTCATCGTCTTCGGTGCCGACCACATCTACCGCATGGACCCGAGCCAGATGGTCCGTCAGCACGTCGAGACCGGTGCCGGCGTCACGGTGGCCGCGATCCGGCAGCCGATCGGGCTGGCCGACCAGTTCGGGGTCATCGAGACGGCCAGCGACCGGCGGGTCATCTCGGCGTTCCGGGAGAAGCCGACCGACGCGGTCGGGCTGGCCGACGCGGCCGACCAGGTCTACGCGTCGATGGGCAACTACGTCTTCACCACCGAGGTGCTGCTCGAGGCGCTGCGGCAGGACGCGCTGGACCCGTCCAGCAAGCACGACATGGGCGGCAACATCATCCCGCGCCTGGTTGCCAAGGGCGAGGCGCACGTCTATGACTTCCGCGACAACGACGTGCCCGGCTCGACCGACCGCGACCGCGACTACTGGCGCGACGTGGGGACGTTGGACGCGTTCTACGACGCGCACTCCGACCTGATCGCGGTGCACCCGGTCTTCAACCTCTACAACAACGACTGGCCGATCTACACCTCGCACGAGCCGCTGCCGCCGGCCAAGTTCGTGCACAACTCGGCGGGGCGCATGGGCCACGCCATCGACTCGTTCGTGTCCAGCGGCGCCGTCGTGTCGGGTGCGAAGGTCGAGCGGTCGCTGCTCTCCCCCTGGGTGCACGTGCACTCGTGGGCCGAGGTCAGCGGCAGCGTGCTGATGAACCACGTCGACATCGGCCGCCACGCCGTCGTGCAGAACGCGATCCTCGACAAGAACGTCGTCGTGCCCGAGGGCGCCCGCATCGGTGTCGACCGCGAGGAGGACCTCGCGCGAGGCTTCGTCGTCTCCGACGGCGGCGTCACGGTGGTCGGCAAGGGCCAGCGGGTCACGGTCTGAGTGGACGCGGCTCCCTCGCACGGATCGGCGCTGCTGGTCACGGTCAGCGGGCGCGACCGCCCCGGCGTGACGTCGGCGCTGTTCACGGCGCTGTCCGGCTCGGACGCGGCAGTGGCCGACGTGGAGCAGGTCGTCATCCGCGGCCGGCTGGTGCTCGGTGTGCTCCTCACGGCGGCAGCCAGTGCCCAGGCCCGGGTCCAGGCCGCGCTGGAGTCGGCGCTCGGCCCGCTCGGCATGGAGGTCGAGGTCAGCGCCGTGGGGGCAGAGGACCGGGGGCACCGCCGCGGCCGCAGCCACGTCACCGTGCTCGGCCACCCGCTCCGACCGGCCGCGATGGCGGGCATCGCCGGCTGCGTCGCCGACTACGGCGGCAACATCGACCGGATCGTGCGCATCGCGCGCTACCCGGTGACGGCCGTCGAGCTCGAGGTCTCGGGTGTCGACCCGGTGGTGCTGCGCCGGCAGCTCGCGCTCACCGCCGCGGCGCTCGGGGTCGACGTGGCGGTCGAGCGGGCCGGGCTGCACCGTCGGGCCAAGCGGCTGGTGGTCATGGACGTCGACTCGACCCTGGTGCAGGGCGAGGTCATCGAGATGCTCGCCGGGCACGCCGGCTGCGCTCCCGAGGTCGCCGAGGTGACCGAGCGCGCCATGCGGGGTGAGCTCGACTTCGCCGAGTCGCTGCGGGCCCGGGTCCGGCTCCTCGCCGGCGTGCCCGCCGCGGCGCTGGCGGACGTACGCCGCGAGCTGGTGCTGGCCCGGGGGGCCCGCACCTTCGTGCGCACCCTCAAGCGGCTGGACTACCGGATCGCCGTCGTGAGCGGCGGCTTCACCCAGGTCACCGACGCGCTGGTGGCCGACCTGGGCATCGACTACTCGGCCGCCAACACCCTCGAGGTGGTCGACGGGCGGCTGACCGGCGACCTGGTCGGACCGCTCGTCGACCGCGCCGGCAAGGCCGCGGCGCTCGAGCGGTTCGCCGCCGAGGCCGGGGTCCCGGTGGCGCAGACGGTCGCGATCGGGGACGGAGCCAACGACCTGGACATGCTGGCGCGGGCCGGGCTCGGCATCGCCTACAACGCCAAGACGGTGGTGCGCGAGGCCGCCGACGCCGCGCTGAACGTGCCCTACCTGGACGCGATCCTGTTCCTGCTGGGCATCAGCCGCGAGGAGATCGAGGACGCGGACGCCGCCGAAGGCATCCAGGTGGAGACGCCGCCGACCTGACCAAGGTCGACGGGCACGACGCGAGTGGTGGGGAGACGTCGCGAGCGAGGAGCGCAGCATGCGGGTGGCGGTCTACGGTGCCGGCGGGGTCGGTGGCTACTTCGGAGGGCGGCTCGCCCAGTCAGGGGTCGAGGTCCACCTGCTCGCCCGGGGCGCCCACCTGGCGGCGCTGCGCGAGCACGGGCTGCGGCTGCACAGCGTCGCGGGCGACGCCACAGTCGACGCCGCAGCCACCGACGACCCGGCCGAGATCGGCCGGTGCGACGTCGTGCTCTTCTGCGTCAAGACCTACGACACCGAGTCCGCTGCGGCCCGCCTCGGCCCGCTGGTCGGCGACGGCACAGCCGTGGTGTCGCTGCAGAACGGCGTCGACAACGAGGCCAAGCTGGCTGCCGCCGTCGGCCCCGAGCACGTCATGGGCGGCGCCGCGTTCATCTTCGCGGGCATCGGCGAGCCAGGGGTCGTCGTGCACACCGGCGGACCGACGACCGTCACCGTCGGCGAGCTGGACGGCCGGGCGAGCGACCGGGCCGAGGCCCTGGTCGCGAGCTGTCGCGCCGCCGGCTTCGGCGCCGAGCTCTCGACGGACATCACCGGGGTGCTCTGGGGCAAGCTCGCCTTCATCTGCGCCCAGGCCGGGATGACCGCTGCGGTGCGGCTGCCGATCGGGGAGATCCGTGACACGGCGGAGGGCTGGGCAGGCTTCCGGCGGCTGGTCGAGGAGGTCGCCGCGGTCGCAGCCGCGGACGGGCACCCACTGGCGGACGGTGCCGTCCAGCGCGCGCTCGAGCTGGGCCGGGGCGTCGAGCCCGGCAGCGTGTCGTCGCTGCATGACGACCTGGTCGCGGGTCGCCGGATGGAGCTCGACGCCCTGCACGGCTTCGTCGCGCGGCGCGCTGTTGCCCTCGGCGTGCCGGTGCCGATGACCACGGCGGTGCTCGCGGTGCTGACGCCCTGGGCGGTCCGCAACGCCCGGTCCTGAGGCGAAAGCGGGCCTGCTCACCCTGCGAAGGTGATGGCACGCGGCGGGTCGCGGACCTACGGTGAGCCCATGAGGAAGCCATGAGCCCCTCGGTCCGCGGGGTCGTCACCGGCGTGGCGGGGCCTGCCGTCGCCCTGGGGCGGCAGGGCGGCCGGGTCCTCGCGGGAGTCGCGCGTGTGCTTCCCGTCCCCGGCCGGGCCGGTCTCGAGCAGGCCGCCGCCCTCACGGTCAGCGCCGTCACCGGCACGGTCGCGACCGCCCTGGACGTCCTCGTCCCCGCCGTTGTGTCCGCGGTCCTGTCGCGGCTGGACCTGACAGCGGTCGTCACCGACCAGGTCGACCTGGACGCCGTGGTCCGCGACGTCGACGTCGACGCGGTGGCTGCGCGGCTCGACATCGACGCGGTCATCGAGCGGATGGACCTCACGGCACTGGTGCGCGAGCGGGTCGACCTGGACGCGATCGTGGCCGAGGTGGACATCGACGCGGTCGCGGCCCGGCTCGACATCGACGCGGTCATCGACCGGGTCGACCTGGTCGGGCTGGCCCAGGAGGTCATGGACGCGCTCGACCTGCCGGCCATCATCCGCGGCTCCACCGCATCCGTCGCGTCGGAGTCCGTGCAGGACGTCCGCCTGCAGACCATCGCCGCCGACGAGGTCGTCACCCGTGTGGTGGACCGGCTGCTGCTGCGTCGCCGGCACCACCCGTCGATCCCCGACGGTGCGGTGGCCCCGCTGCAAGAGGCGGCCCCCGTTCCCGACGCCGTGCCGGTGCAGCGCGAGGTAGCCGCGCGGTCACCACGACCGTGACCACCGCCGCCCCGATCCCGGCGGAGGCCCGCGGCTACCAGGGCCACCGGGCCGGGCCGGTCACCCGCGGTGTGGCAGCCGCACTCGACGGGGTCGTCGTGGGGCTCGTGCTGACCGCCGGGTACCTGACCTGGTCCGGTGTGCTGTGGCTGCTCGACCCGCGCAGCTTCCACCTGCCGACGACCACGACATTCTTCAACCTCACGGCGACGCTGGGCGTCCTGATGGCCTACCTGGCGCTCGGCTGGGCCACGACCGGTCGCACCTACGGCGCCCACGTCATGGGGCTGCGGGTGGTCGACCACCGTGGCCGTCGACTGCCCGTGCTGACGGCCATCGGGAGGGCCGCGTTCTGCACGGTCTTCCCCATCGGGCTGTTCTGGTGCGCGGTCAGCAGGGAGCGCCGGTCGGTGCAGGACGTGGTCCTGCGCACGTCGGTCGTCCACGACTGGAGCCGGCACGCGCCGTGGGTCCACCTGCCCGCGCAGCCGGCCCCCTGACCGGCGGCCTGCCGATTCAGCGCTGCGGGGACCAGAGGTCGACCAGCGCCCCGGTGTCCAGGTCGGCGACCGCCACCGCGCCGGGACGCAGGCCGCGCAGCTCGCCCACGACGACGGCGAGCAGCTGCTCTGCCGTCGGGTTGTGCCCGACCAGCAGGACGGCGCGCCCGTCCGGGACGCGCTCGAGCCGGCCGACCAGGTCCCGCGCGCCGGCCAGATAGAGCTCGCGCTCCACGCTGGCCGGCGGGGCGACGACCGACGGCGCGATCGCGTCCCAGGTCTGCACCGCCCGGACCGCCGACGAGCACCAGACCTCGTCCACCTGCGGCACCGCGGACGCCAGCCACCGCCCCGCCTCGGCCGCGTCGCGCAGGCCGCGGTCGGTGAGCGGCCGGTCGTGGTCGGCGCCCTCCCCACCGGGCTCCGCCTTGGCGTGCCGCACCAGGACCAGCCGACGGGAGGTGGCGCCTGCGTCGCTCATGCCCACCATCGTGCCGGGCGGGCCCTGCCGACCCCTAGGCTCCCCCCGTGGCGCACCGAGCGGTCCGGCCCGGCTCCGGGGGCGTCCTGTGCGTGATCGGTGGCGCCGAGGACCGGGTCGGCGACCGGGTGGTGCTGCGCGAGCTGGTGCGCCTGGCGGGTGGCGACGGGGCGCGAATCGCGGTCGTCGCGACCGCTTCGTCGCTGGGGCCGGAGATCCTGGAGACCTACGACCGCACCTTCCGCGCCTTGGGGGCCGGCGACGTCGTCGGCTTCCGGCCCGAGTCGCGCAGCGACGCCGACGACCCGGCCCTGGTCGCCCGGCTGGCCGACGTCGACGCGGTCTTCATGACCGGCGGCAACCAGCTCAAGCTGTCGTCGGTGGTGGGTGGCACGGCGTTCGGGGCGGCGGTCGCTGCCGCCTACGCCCGGGGGGCGGTCGTCGGCGGCACGTCGGCCGGCGCGAGCGCCGTGAGCGAGCACATGCTCGCCTTCGGCGACGACGCGACCTCGCCCCGTCAGGGCCTCACGACCTCGGCGGCGGGCCTCGGCCTGCTGCCGCACGTGGTGGTCGACCAGCACTTCGCCCAGCGCAACCGTTACGCCCGCCTGCTGTCGGTCGTCGCCCGATCGCCGCGCCTGCTGGGCATCGGGGTCGACGAGGACACCGCGGCCGTCGTCCGCAGCGGCCGGGAGCTCGAGGTCGTCGGTGCCGGCTGCGTCTTCGTCGCCGACGGCTCGCGCGCCGTCAGCGACGCCCACCTCGCCGAGCTCGGGGCTCCGATGCTGGTGTCCGGAGTCGTGGTGCATACCCTGCCGGCCGGTGCCCGGTTCGACCTGGTGGAGCGCCGGCTGGCGTCGTTCGTGGAGGAGCACCTCGCCGCCCAGCTCCAGCACCAGACCGAGGAGGACTGACACCGCGATGAGCAGCCCGCAGCCCGATCTGGCGATCCTGCAGACCCGGGTCTACCGGGGGCCCAACCTGTGGTCGTACGAACCAGCGGTCCACCTCGTCGTCGACCTCGGGTCGCTGGAGGACCATCCCTCGGACACGATCCCGGGCTTCGTCGACGGTCTGGTCGAGGCGCTGCCCGGCATCGCCCGGCACACCTGCTCCCGCGGGCACCGCGGCGGGTTCCTCGAGCGGCTCAAGGAGGGCACCTGGCTCGGGCACGTGGCCGAGCACGTGGCGCTGCAGCTGCAGCAGGAGGCGGGGCACGACATCCGCCGCGGCAAGACCCGCGGCACCGGGGTGCGGGGCCAGTACAACGTCATCTACGGGTACGTCGACGAGCAGGTCGGCCTGGCCGCCGGGACGCTGGCCGTCCGGCTCGTCAACCACCTCGTGCAGGCCGAGCCGGAGCTCGACTTCGCCGCGGAGCTCGAGCGCTTCCTCGTGCAGGCCGAGCGGACCGCTTTCGGCCCGTCGACCCAGGCGATCCTGGACGAGGCCGTCTCGCGCGACATCCCCTGGCTGCGGCTGAACCAGCACTCCCTCGTGCAGCTCGGCCAGGGCGTCCACCAGCGCCGGATCCGGGCCACGATGACGTCCAACACGTCGGCCCTAGCGGTCGACGTCGCCGGCGACAAGGAGCTCACCACACGGCTGCTCGCCGCCGCGGGCCTCCCGGTGCCCCGGTCGGAGTCGGTGCGCACCGCCGACCAGGCCGTCCGGGTGGCCGACCGGATCGGTTACCCGGTCGTCTGCAAGCCGTTGGACGGCAACCACGGCCGGGGCGTGGTGCTGGACCTCCAGGACCCCGACCAGGTGCGCGCCGCCTTCCCGCTCGCGCAGGAGGAGTCGCGCCGCGGGTGGGTGGTCGTCGAGTCCTTCATCACCGGCAAGGACTACCGGGTGCTCGTCATCGGCGGCCGGATGGTGGCGCTGGCCGAGCGGGTGCCGGCGCACGTGGTGGCCGATGGCGTCCACACGGTCCGCGAGCTGGTCGACGAGACCAACGCCGACCCACGCCGGGGCGTCGGGCACGAGAAGGTTCTGACCCGGATCAAGGTCGACGAGGCCGCGGTGGCCCTCGTCGCCGAGCAGGGCTTCGCGATGGACGACGTGCCTCCCGGGGGCACCACGGTCAAGCTCACCCTGACCGGCAACATGTCGACCGGCGGCATCTCGATCGACCGCACGCTGGAGGCGCACCCGGACAACGTCGAGATCGCCGAGGAGGCGGCCCGCGTCGTCGGGCTCGATGTGGCCGGCATCGACTTCATCTCGCCCGACATCGCCGAGCCGGTCCGAGAGGCAGGCGGAGCCATCTGCGAGGTCAACGCCGCCCCGGGCTTCCGGATGCACACCCACCCGACCGTCGGCGACGCCCAGTTCGTGGCGAAGCCGGTCGTCGACTCGCTGTTCCCGCCCGGGACGCCGAGCCGGATCCCGATCGTCGCCGTCACGGGCACCAACGGCAAGACGACGACGTCGCGGATGATCGCCCACGTCTTCAAGGGCATGGGCCGCAAGGTCGGGATGACCTCGACCGACGGCATCGTGATCGACGAGCGGCTGGTCATCCGCGCCGACGCCTCCGGCCCCAAGTCGGCCCGGATGGTGCTGCAGAACCCCCGCGTCGACTTCGCCGTGTTCGAGGTCGCGCGCGGCGGCATCCTGCGGGAGGGCCTCGGCTACCAGCGCAACGACGTGGCCGTGGTGCTCAACATCGCGCCGGACCACCTGGGCATGCGTGGCATCGACACGCTCGAGCAGCTGGCCGAGGTCAAGCAGGTGGTCGTCGAGGCGGTGCCCCGCGACGGGTTCGCCGTCCTCAACGCCGACGACGAGCTGGTGGCCGGGATGCGGCGGCGCTGCTCGGGCGAGGTCGTGTGGTTCTCGATGGCCGCTGCCGGGACCGACGTGCGGGACATGGTCGATGAGCACTGTCGTCGCGGCGGCCGTGCGGTCGTCCTCGAGCGCGGCGACCTCGGCGAGATGATCGTCATCCGGCACGGCCGGCGGGCCATGCAGCTGGCGTGGACCCACCTGCTGCCCTCGACCTTCGGCGGCAAGGCCAAGATGAACGTCCAGAACGCGCTGGCTGCTGCAGCAGCCGCGTTCGCCGCCGGTGCCCACCTGCACGACATCCGGCAGGGCCTGCGCACCTTCACCACGTCGTACTACCTGTCCCCCGGCCGCCTCAACCAGCTCGAGGTCGCCGGTGCCAACGTCATCGTTGACTACTGCCACAACGCGCCGGGCATGCGGCTGCTGGGTGACTTCGTCGAGGCGCTGGCCGACGCGGCAGAGGCCGCCTCCGACCTGGCCCGTCCGCAGCGGATCGGGGTGGTCGCGACAGCCGGCGACCGCCGTGACGAGGACATGCGCGAGCTGGGGGCCGTCGCTGCCGAGCACTTCGACGTGCTGGTCGTCCGCGAGGACGCCGCCCTGCGAGGGCGGGCCAGGGGCGACGTGGCGGCTCTCGTCGCCGCAGGCGCACGGGCCCGGATGGCCGACGGGGCGCGCTGCAAGCAGGTCGAGCTGGTGCTTGACGAGATCCCCGCCGTGCACGAGGCGATGGCGCGCTCCAACCCCGGGGACATCGTCGTCCTGTGCGTCGACAAGCACGGTGCCGTGCTCGCCGAGCTCGAGGCGATGTCGAACCAGGCCCAGGCCGGCGCCCACCTCGGCGAGGCGGTGGGCGACCCGGACACCGGCCTGCCGACACCCCCCGGCGGCGGCTGACCCGGTGCCGGCCGCACCCGGCCGGCGGTTCCTGGTGCTGCACGGCTGGCAGCACCACCGCCCGCCGGCGCACTGGGCCTGGTGGCTCACCGAGCAGCTGCGGGAGCGCGGCGAGCAGGTGCTCTACCCGCAGCTGCCCGACCCCGACCACCCGCGGCTCGCGGCCTGGCTGGCGGCCTTCGCCGCCGAGTGGGCGCAGCTCGGCCGCGGGCAGCGGGTGGTGCTCGCCCACTCGCTCGGAGCCCTCCTGTGGCTGCGAGCGGCCACCGAAGGCCTGACCGACCCGCCGGCCG
>DATHAP010000195.1 GCA_035489715.1 Actinomycetes bacterium | reverse complement strand
CGCCGTACGTCGCCATGAACTCGTCGAACTGCTCCTGGGTGTGCTCCCCCCGGGCGTCGTCGGCCAGCATCGCGTTGAGGTCGGCCAGCATGTCCTTGACCCGCTGCATGGCTTCCGGGTCTGGATGTTCCAACGCCTGCTTCATCCCGCGGAACTGCGTGTCGAGGACCTCGCGGCGCAGCAGGTCCTTGACCTGCTCGAAGGTCTGGGCCGCCTCGGGCGACTGCCAGTCGTACGTGTCGAGCTGGCGCACCGCACGCGCCGGGTCGCTCGGCAGCGCGTCCAGCGTCGCCTCACGGAACCGTGCGTCGTCGGACGGGTCGGGGAACAGCGCCGAGCGCTCCTGCCCGACCGCCTGGTCGACCAGCCGGCGCACCTCCTGCAGCGTGCCGTCCATCCGGCCGCTCTCGCGCAGCCGCCGGCGCTGCTCGCGCAGCCGGCGCAGCATGTCGTCGAGCCCGCGCCCGCCGCGGCCGTCGCGGTCGAGACCCTCGCGCAGCAGGCGGCGGAGCGCCTCGCGCGGGTTCGACCCGGCGAGCACGTCGTCGCCGAGCCGGTCAAGGGCGCGACGCACGTCGTAGGGCGGCGCGAGCGGGTCCGGCCCGTCGTGCCAGCTGCCGTAGCGGTAGCCCCGCGGCGCCCGGTCGGCCACCGGTCAGCCCGACCCGTAGAGGACGCCGCCGTCAGTGCTGTCGTCCTTGCTGATGCGCCGGTTGAGGAAGAGCCCCTCGAAGGCGAACTCCAGCGCCGAGGCGGCCAGCTCGGGCGTCTCCGCGCCCTCCTCGACACCGAGCCGCTCGAGCACGTGCGCCAGCCCGGGCAGCGGCCCGACCTGCTCGAGCAGCCGCCGGCCGGGCACCAGGTCGCCGCTCTCGACCAGCAGGCCCTCGTCGAACCGCTCGATCAAGGGGCGCAGGTCCGAGGCGCCCAGGTGCTGGCGGAAGGTCTCGACGGTGGCCTTGCGGAGCAGGTGCGCGAGCACCTCGAGCTCCCGGCCCTCCTCGTCGACCTCGAACTCCACCTTGCCGCGCAGCGTCGCCACGGTGGCCGGCAGGTCGCAGACCCGCGCGACCGCCAGCTCCTCGCCGGTGAGCGCGGCCCTGCGCAGCGCCGACGCCGCCGCTGTCTCGGCCGCGGCGATGGCGAAGCGGGCCGACACCCCGGAGCGCTGGTCGACCGACGACGACTCGCGCACGTTGCGGGCGAATCGCGCCACGACCTCGAGCAGGAAGTCCGGCACCACCGCGGCCAGGTGGGCCTCCTGACGCACGACGTCGACCTCGTCCTCGAGCAGGTCGGGGTAGTGGGTGCGGACCTCGGCCCCGAACCGGTCCTTGAGAGGGGTGATGATGCGGCCACGGTTGGTGTAGTCCTCGGGGTTGGCGCTCGCGACGAGCAGCACGTCGAGGGGAAGGCGCAGGTTGTAGCCGCGGATCTGGATGTCGCGCTCCTCGAGCACGTTGAGCAGCGACACCTGGATGCGCTCCGCGAGGTCGGGCAGCTCGTTGACCGCGAAGATCCCGCGGTTGCTGCGCGGCACCAGGCCGTAGTGCACGGTCTCGGGGTCGCCCAGGGTGCGGCCCTCGGCGACCTTGACCGGGTCGATGTCGCCGATCAGGTCACCCACGCTGGTGTCCGGGGTGGCCAGCTTCTCGGCGTACCGCTCGCTGCGGTGCCGCCACCCCACCGGCAGGTCGTCGCCGAGCTCGGCGTGCAGCCGGCGGCACCGCGCGCACACCGGCACCTCGGGGTGGTCGTTGACCTCGCAGCCGTCGACGACGGGCGACCACTCGTCGAGCAGCGACACCAGCGTGCGGATCAGCCGGGTCTTCCCCTGGCCCCGCTCGCCGAGCAGCACGACGTCGTGGCCGGCGAGCAGGGCGCGCTCGAGGGCGGGCAGGACGGTCTCGTCGAAGCCCAGGATCCCCTCGAAGCGCGGGCTGCCGGACCGCATCGCGGCCACCAGGTTGGCGCGGATCTCCTGCTTGACGGACTGGTGTGCCTGCCCCGTGGCCCGCAGCTCGCCCAGGGTGCTCGGTCGCTGCATGGTCCCGACCGTACGTCCGGACAGAGGCGATTCCCAGGGCGATCGGTTTGGTGGTCGGATGGGGGGGTGGACGAGGTGCGGTGCGGGGACGGCCTGGGCGACGACGCCGACCTGCTGGTCGCGGCCGAGCAGGCCGTCGGGCAGGCGCTGACGGGCCTGGACGGCGCGACGCCGGACCTGGCCGCGGTGTTCGCCTGCGGGTCCGACCCGGACGAGGCCGGCGCCGCCTTGACCCGCGCGGCCGAGCTGACGGGTGCCCGCACCGTGCTCGGCTGCAACGCGCCCGGGGTGCTGGGGGCCGGGCGGGCGGTGGAGCTGAGCTCGGCGGTCAGCGTCCTCGTCGCCGCGCTGCCGGGCACCTCACTGCGGTCCTTCCACCTCGAGGTGCTGCGCACGTCCGAGTCGATCGCCGTCGTCGGCCTCCCGCCGCAGCGCCAGCAGGACGGGCGGATGGTGCTGCTCGCCGACCCCTGGTCCTTCCCCGCCGACGCGTTCGTCGAGCAGTCGCCGCAGACGCTGCCCGGCCTGACCATCACCGGCGGGCTCGCGACCGGCCTGCAGGGCGCGGGGTCGACCCGGCTGATGGTGGACGGCCAGGTGCACGACCGCGGCGCGGTAGGCGTGGTGATCGGCGAGGGCTCGGGCTGCCCGGGCAGCACTGCGCTGGTCAGCCAGGGCGCCCGCCCGGTGGGCCCGGTCATGACGGTCACCGCCGCGGACGGCGACACCGTGCTCGAGCTGGCCGGTGTCCCGGCCGCCGCCCGGCTCGAATCGCTGGTCGCGGAGCTGCCGCCCGAGGAACAGGCGCTGGTGTCGGGTGGCGTCTTGCTGGGCATCGCGATGGACGAGTACGCCGACGAGCACTCGACCGGCGACTTCCTGGTGCGTGGTGTCGTCGGCGTCGACACCGCGCGGACCGGTCTGGTGGTGGGCGACGTGGTTCCGGTCGGCCGCACCGTGCAGGTGCACGTGCGCGACGCAGGCACCGCGGACGCCGAGCTCCGGTCGATGCTCGCGGCCGCATACGGCGGCCGGCCCGGGCCGGCCGGCGCGCTGCTGATCGCCTGCACCGGGCGGGGGAGCGGCCTCTTCCCGGCCGCCGACCACGACGTCGCCACGGTGCGTGGGGCCTTCGGCGACGGCGTGGTCGCCGGCTTCTTCGCGGCGGGCGAGATCGGCCCGGTAGCCGGCCGCACGCACCTGCACACCCTCACCGCGTCGCTGCTGGCGTTCGACCGGTGACCGCCTGACACACTGGCCGCCATGGACTCCCTGCCGGTCTCCTTCGACGACGTCAAGGCGGCGCGCTCGCTGCTCGAGGGTGTCATCAGGGACACCCCGGTGCAGGGGTCGCGGCCGCTCTCCGAGCGGGTCGGCGGTCCGGTGTGGCTCAAGTGCGAGAACCTCCAGCGGGCCGGGTCGTTCAAGATCCGCGGTGCCTACACCCGCATCTCACGGCTCACCCCGCACGAGTCGCAGCACGGCGTCGTCGCGGCCAGCGCCGGCAACCACGCGCAGGGCGTCGCCCTGGCGGCGTCCCTCCGTGGCATCCGCTCGACGGTCTTCATGCCCGAGGGCGCGCCCATCCCGAAGGTCCAGGCGACTCGCGCTTACGGCGCCGAGGTGCACTTCCACGGCAACTCGGTGGACGACGCGCTGAGCGCTGCGCGCGCATTCGCCGAGGAGACCGGCGCCGTGCTGGTGCACCCGTTCGACCACCCCGACATCGTCGCCGGGCAGGGCACGGTGGGGCTGGAGATCCTCGAGCAGGTCCCCGACGTGCGCACCGTCGTCGTCTGCACCGGAGGCGGCGGCCTTCTCGCCGGCATCGCCCTCGCCGTCAAGTCCAGCCGCCCGGACGTCCGCGTCGTCGGCGTGCAGGCCGACACCGCGGCCGCCTACCCGGCGTCGCTGGCGGCCGGGCACCCGATCGCTCTCGACCGCATGACGACGATGGCCGACGGCATCGCCGTGGGTTGTCCCGGCCAGGTGCCGTTCGCCCTCGTGCAGAAGTACGTCGACGAGATCCTCACGGTGTCCGAGGAGTCGATCTCGCGCGCGCTGCTGCTCACCCTCGAGCGCGCCAAGCTCGTCGTCGAGCCGGCCGGTGCGGCTGCGGTCGCGGCGGTCCTCGACGACCCGCGCGCCTTCGAGCCGCCGGTGGCCGTGGTGCTCTCGGGCGGAAACATCGACCCGCTGCTGCTGATGCGGGTGCTGCGCCACGGCCTGGCGGTCGCCGGCCGCTTCCTGTCCTTCCGGGCCAGGATCAGCGACCGGCCGGGAGCGCTGGTCGAGCTGCTGGCCGAGGTGGCCGCCGCCGACGCGTCGGTGGTCGAGGTCGAGCACATGCGCACCGACCCGCGGCTGCGCGTCGACGAGGTCGAGGTGCGGCTGCAGCTCGAGACGCGGGGCGAGGAGCACTGCGAGGAGGTGCTGGCCCGGCTCCGCGCGGCCGGCTACCCCTTGGTCTTCGGCTGATCCCGCCCGTCCCGGAAACTCTGTCGGCTTGACGGATCGGGAACGCGATGTATCGTGTCTCTATAACGCGATACATCGCGTCTCGTGGATCGGGCCGTCGGGTCTCGGCGATGAGAAATCGGGTCGAGACATGTCAGACCCACCGACGAGGATGTCCGGACAGCGAACGACTCGGGAGACCCCATGACTGACGCCATCGTCGCCGAAGGGCTGACGAAGCGCTTCGGCGACGTCCATGCCCTCACGGGGCTCGACCTGCGGGTGCCCGAGGGCACCGTGCTCGGCCTGCTCGGCCCCAACGGCGCGGGCAAGACCACCTGCGTGCGCATCCTGAGCACCCTCATGAAGCCTGACGCCGGGCGGGCCACGGTGTCCGGGCTCGACGTCGTCGCCGACGCGCGGGCCCTGCGCCGGGTCATCGGCCTGTCCGGGCAGTACGCCGCGGTCGACGAGCACCTGACGGGCTTCGAGAACCTCGACATGGTCGGCCGGCTCTACCACCTCGGCCGGGCCGAGAGCCGGATGCGCGCGACCGAGCTGCTCGAGACCTTCGACCTCGCCGACGCGGGGAGCCGTGTCGTCAAGGGCTACTCCGGCGGCATGCGTCGCCGGCTGGACCTCGCGGCCGCTCTCGTCGCGCGCCCGCCGGTGCTCTTCCTCGACGAGCCGACCACCGGGCTCGACCCGCGCAGCCGGCTCGGCATGTGGGACGTCATCGCCGACCTGGTCCGCGACGGCACGACGCTGCTGCTGACGACCCAGTACCTCGAGGAGGCCGACCGGCTGGCGCACCAGATCGCGGTGATCGACCACGGCCAGGTCATCGCCGAGGGCACCTCCGACGAACTCAAGTCGCAGGTCGGCGGCGAGCGGCTGGAGCTGGTCATCGCCGACCGTGGCCGGCTCGACGACGCGCAGCGCGTCCTTGTCCCGGTCGGGCTCGGTGCGGCCACGGTCGACCAGCACCAGCGCCGGCTCACCGTGCCGGTCCAGGGCGGCGCCGGCGTGCTCGTCAGCGCAATCCGCGAGCTCGACGACGCGAGCATCGAGGTGCAGGACATCGGCATCCGGCGGCCGACGCTCGACGACGTCTTCCTCAGCCTGACCGGTCACTCCGCGGAGGACGAGGAGGGCACCGAGCGCTCCGACGAGGGCGAGCGCGCGGGGGCCGCCGAGGCCACCGGAGACACCGGAGACACCGGAGACACCGAGGACATCGAGGCCGTCGGGCCGCCAGGGGCCCCGCTCCCGCGCACCAGGCTCGACTCCATCGACGACAAGGACGACCAGGAGGTGGCAGCGCGATGAGCACCTTCGTGGAGGCGGTGTCCGACGCGTCGGTCGTCACCAAGCGCAACCTGATCAAGATCAAGAGGGTCCCGGACCTCGTCGTCTGGACGACCATGATGCCGATCATGTTCGTGCTGCTGTTCGCCTACGTGTTCGGCGGCGCGATCGACGTCCCGGGCGTCGGCTACCGGGAGTTCCTCATCGCCGGCATCTTCGTCCAGACCGTGGTGTTCGGCGCGACGTTCACCGGCTACAGCGTGGCCGAGGACCTGCAGAAGGGCATCATCGACCGGTTCCGCTCGCTGCCGATGGCGCCGTCTGCGGTGCTGTTCGGCCGCACCATCTCCGACGTGGCGATCAACGTGATCAGCCTGGCCATCATGTCGCTGACCGGGCTGATCGTGGGCTGGCGGGTCCACACGTCGGTGCTCGAGGCGCTCGCCGCCTACCTGCTGATCCTGGCGTTCGCCTACGCGATCTCCTGGGTGACGGCGTACGTCGCGCTGCTCGTCCGGACGCCGGAGGTCGTCAACAACGCGTGCTTCGTCGTCATCTTCCCGCTGACCTACATCGCCAACACGTTCGTGCCGAGCCAGACATTGCCCGGCCCGCTCGAGACCTTCGCCAACTGGAACCCGATCTCGTCGGTCACCCAGGCCGCCCGCGAGCTGTTCGGCAACACCAGCCCGCAGATGCCCCCGCCGGACGTCTGGCCGATGCAGCACCCGGTGACCTACTCCGTCATCTGGATCGGCATCATCCTGGCGGTGTTCATCCCGGTGTCAACGCGCCGGTTCACCCACACCTCCGGCCGCACCTGAGGCGGCCGCCGCAGGTCAGCCGGGTCAGCCGGCGAACGGCTCGGTGTCGAGGATCTCGACCTCGACCGTCGTGCCGTTGGGCGCGGCGAAGGTCGCGGTCTCGCCCTTGTGCCGGCCGTTGATGGCATCGCCGAGCGGCGACTTCTCGGAGTAGACCTCGATGCCGTCGCCGGCCACCTCGCGGGACCCGAGCAGGAAGCGCATGGTGTCACCGCCGACCTTCGCGGTGACGATGGTGCCGGGGGCGACGACCCCGGACGGCGCCTTGGGGGCCTCGCCGACCTGGGCCGACTCCAGCAGCTGCTGCAGCTGACGGATCCGCGCCTCCCGCTTTCCCTGCTCCTCCTTGGCGGCGTGGTAGCCGCCGTTCTCGCGCAGGTCGCCCTCCTCGCGGGCCTGCTCGATGCGCCGCGAGATCTCCAGCCGGCCCTCGCCGGCGAGGAAGTCGAGCTCCTCCTTCAGCCGGTCGTACGCCTCCTGGGTCAGCCAGGTGACGTTCTCGGTCGTCTCGGTCACGGCGGTCTCCTACGGATGGGTCAGGGGAGTGCACGGCCACCCGGCGGCATCGGCCGCCGGGGGAGTCCTCGAGGCTAACAATGCACCCCACCCGGGCGTCCAGCCAGCGTGCCCGAGCCGGCGGCCGGGAACCCTTGCCCGGTCAGCCCGGTCAGCCCGGTCAGCCGGGCCGGCAACGGCTCAGGGTGGCGGTGACGGCCCGGTCGCGGGTGCGGACCGGCACCCAGCGCTCGGGCCGGTCCGGCCCCAGCCGGACCGCGGCCACGCCGACGACCTCGCGCGTGCGGTCCATGGCCTGCACGGTGCAGCCGAGCCGCCCGTGGCTGCCGGCGGCGAGCCGCACCCGGACGTCGATGCGCTCGGCGGACACCACGCGGTAGCCCGACACCTCACCGCCCGGGTCGCGGTCGGTCGCGGCCAGCGCCGCCCAGACCACCCAGCTCACGAACGCCGTCGCCAGCACCACCACGCCGGCGACCAGCGCCTTCGGGGGCCGGCGGCGGCCCTCGCCGTAGCGGTCGGCCGGTCGGCTCCGGCTCTGACCGCTCGCGGGCACGTGCACCTCGGGGGAATCTCGTCGGGAGTCTGCGCTTTGATTATCGCGTGACGTCCCCCGAGCCGGCCGAGGCCCTGCGACTGATGGCGGTGCACGCCCACCCTGACGACGAGTCGAGCAAGGGCGCGGCGACGATGGCCAAGTACGTCGCCGAGGGGGTCGACGTCCACGTCGTCACCTGCACCGGCGGCGAGCGGGGCTCCGTCCTCAACCCCAAGCTGGAGCACGACGAGTCGGTGCTCGCCAACCTCACCGAGGTGCGCCGCCGCGAGATGGCCATGGCCCGCGAGATCCTGGGGGTTCGGCAGGACTGGCTGGGCTGGGTCGACTCCGGCCTGCCCGAGGGCGACCCGCTCCCGCCCCTGCCCGACGGGTGCTTCGGCCTGATGGACGTCGAGGTGGCGGCCGAGCCGCTGGTCCGCCTGGTGCGGTCGTTCCGTCCGCACGTGATGACGACGTACGACGAGAACGGCGGCTACCCGCACCCCGACCACATCATGTGCCACAAGATCTCGGTGCACGCGTTCGAGGCAGCCGGCGACCCGGAGCGCTACCCGGACGCGGGGGAGCCGTGGCAGCCGCTGAAGCTCTACTACAACCAGACCTTCACCAAGGCTCGGACGACCGCGCTGCACCAGGCGATGCTCGACGCCGGTCTCGAGTCGCCGTACGTCGAGTGGCTGGAGAGCTGGGAGGACCGCGAGGAGCGCACCGTCACGACCCACGTGCCGTGCAGCGACTACTTCGAGGTGCGCGACCGGGCCCTGCTGGCGCACGCCACCCAGGTCGACCCGGACGGCCCGTGGTTCACCTGCCCGCGCGACCTGCAGACGCAGGCCTGGCCGACCGAGGACTTCGAGCTGGCGCGCAGCGTCGTGCCGACGACGGCGCCGGAGGACGACCTGTTCGCCGGCATCCGGGCGAGCGCCGGGGCCCGGCAGTGAGCGCGACGGCGGTCGCCGACATCACTGCCGCTGCCGTCCGGCTCGCCGTCGACAACGACGACGTCAGCCCGGGGGTCCTGGGCTTCCTGGTCGTCGCCCTGCTGGGCGGGGCGACGTACCTGCTGATCCGCTCGATGAACCGCCAGATCAAGCGCATCGACATTCCCGACGACGCCGCCGACCGTGCCCCCGACGACGGTGATCTCCCCGACGACCCCGACGACGCCCAGGACCCCGGGGGCGTCAGCCCCCGCTGACCGGTGCGGTCCCGTCGAGCGACCGCTCCCAGGCACCGTCGCCAGGCCGGACGACGCCGGAGAGGAACTCCGGCACCTGGTCGGCCGGCATCGGCACGGCGAGGTGGAACCCCTGACCGACGTGGTAGCCCAGCGACAGCAGCGACTCCCACTGCTCCGGCCGCTCGATGCCCTCGGCCACCACGGCCGACAGGCCGAGGGTGTCGGCGAGGTCCCGGATGGTGCGCACCAGCCCGGACTCGGTCTCGGTGCCGGGCAGCGACTCGACGAACTCCTGCGCCAGCTTGAGCCCGTCCACCGGCAGCGCCTGCAGGTAGCTCAACGAGGAGTAGCCGGTGCCGAAGTCGTCGATGTAGAGGTGGATGCCCAGGGCGGCGAGCGCGTGCAGCCGCTCGACGATCACCCCGTCACCGGGCAGCAGGACGCTCTCGGTGATCTCCAGGACGACCGTCGACGGGTCGATGCCGCTGGCCTTGATCGCGGTGCGGACGTCGTCGACGATCGAGACGTCCTGCAGCTGGCGGCCGCTGAGGTTGACGGCCATGTGCAGGGTGCCGTGCTCCTCGTACGCCTGCTGCCAGCGCACCGCGTCGCGCAGCGCCATCTGCAGCACCATCCGGCCGATCGGCACGATCAGGCCGGTCTCCTCCGCGAGACCGATGAACTGCCCCGGCGGCAGCAGCCCGAGCTCCGGGTGCTGCCAGCGGACGAGCGCCTCGAGGCCGAGGATGCCGCCGGACGCCAGCGCGACGAGCGGCTGGTAGTGCACGACCAGCTCGGAGCGCTCGATCGCGTGCCGCAGGTCGCTGGTGAGCGACAGCCGTGCGAGAGCCGCCTCGTGCATGGTCGGGGCGAACACGGCGAAGCGGTTCTTGCCGGCGTTCTTCGCGTCGTAGAGCGCGAGGTCGGCGTTGCGCATCAGGTCCTCGGCGGACGCCGAGCCGACGCCGCCGACGGCGATGCCGATGCTCGCGCCGGTGGTCACCTCGGTCCCGTTGACGTGGAACGGCAACGCCATCGACTCGAGCAGGCGGCGGGCGATGTCGGTGCAGTGGTCGTCGCCGGCCACGTCCTCGAGCAGGATCGCGAACTCGTCCCCGCCTAGACGCGCTGCCGTGTCACCTTCGCGGAGACACGTGCGCAACCGGGTGGTCATCTCGCGCAGCAGCTCGTCGCCCGCGGCGTGGCCGAGGCTGTCGTTGACGGTCTTGAAGTCGTCGAGGTCGACGAAGAGCACGGCGTAGCCGCCGCCACCACGGGCCCGCGCCATCGCGTGGCCGAGCCGGTCACGGAACAGCGCGCGGTTGGCGAGGCCGGTGAGGGCGTCATGGAACGCCTGGTGGGTGAGCTGCTGCTCCAGCTCGTGCCGGTCGGTGATGTCGTGACAGGTGACGACGAAGCCCATCAGGTCCTCGTCGATGACCTCGGTCACGACGGCGTCGACGTGCCGGGTGAGGCCCTCCTCGGTGTTGAGCCGCACCTCGCCCCGTGCCGGCCGGCCGCCCTGCGCGAGGCTCACCAGGTCGCGGGCCGCCTCGCGGTCGACCTCCGCGACGACGTCCAGCCAGCTCATGCCGAGCAGCTCGGGAGCCGGCATGCCGACGATGGGCTCGACCGCGGGCGTGACGTGCACGATCGTCAGGTCGTGGTCGAGGATGCAGATCACGTCGGAGGCGTACTGCAGCATCAGCCGCAGCCGGCGCTCGCTGCGGCGCTCGACCATGATCTCGCCGACGTCGAGCCGCTCGAGGGCCAGGTGCATGGTCGCGGCCAGCGAGCGCAGCGCGGCCACCGTGCGCGTCGACGGGGCGTGCTCGACGGAGACCACGGCGGCCTCGCGCGCCGCACCGCGGGCGGGCAGCGCGACGAGGACGAGCGTGTGGGCGGTGGGCACGCCGAGCGTCGCGTGCAGCAGGGACGGCCCGGGCAGCAGCCCGATGCCCTCGTCCGGGTCCGGGAAGGCCGCCAGCTCGGCGGCGTCGAGGAAGGTGGCCACGTCCTCGTCGTCGGAGGCCTGGGCGACGGTGCCGCCCGGGTCCCCGTCGATGCGCCAGGCCCGGCCGGCCCGGTTGCCGGGCCGGTCCACGAGCTCCAGCGCAGCCGCGAGTGCGGCGTCGCGGACGCCTGCCCTGCTTGCAGCGCCCACCAGCGAGCCGGTGGCCTCGCGCAGCACGTGCTCCCGGTGCAGGGTGCGGCGCAGCTGGCTGAGCAGGCTGACGATGCGCAGCAGGGCGAGCGTGAAGAGGAAGACCGAGGACCCCAGGACCACCGCTGCCTGGGTGACGCCGCCCTTGGTGGCGTGGGTCAGCACCAGGACCGGTGAGACCAGGCAGGCGAGCGCGAGCAGCACGACGAACCGCCAGACCGTGCCGAGCCGGGCGGAGCCGTCCGGGGCGGGTCGTGGCTCGGCCATGGCGGGGTGCCGGACGGCGAACAGCAGGAGGGCGAAGCCGGCCAGCCAGCCGATCGCCAGGGCGTCCACGCCGGTGACCGCGGCCGTGACCTCTGCAGCCACGCCGACGAGTAGCCCGCCGAGGAGCAGGCGCCCGGCGGCGTCGGCCGAGCCCAGGAGGGCGAATCCGAGCCGTGCCCCGACACCGATGACGAGGAGGTAGCAGAGGGCGTACGCGCCGGTGAGGACCGTCGTGGCCAGCTGCTCCGAGCTGTCGGAGAGCACCGGCTCGAGCACCACCAGCCAGCCCACCTGGGCGGCGGCGACGGTGACCACGAGCGCGTCCAGCAGGCTGTCACGGTCCCGGCGCACCCGGTCCCGCTGGAAGGCGGTCACGGCGGCGGCCAGCGCGGGATACGCGAGCAGGCCGGGCACGTCGGCGTACGACGGCGACGATCCGTCGACGAGAGCGACCGCGTGCGCGGCGGACAGCAGGGCGGTGCCGGCCGCGAGGAGCAGGCCGGGCAGCGGGTCGGCGGGCTTGCTCCGCAGCGTGACGGCGACCAGGACGAGCGAGACCGTGCCGCCTGCGAGCGCCCAGAGAGCGGCCAGCATCAGCCCACCGCCGGGACGCGCCGAGACCAGCCCATGAGGAGTCCTATCGGCGCCCCGGCACCCGACTTGAAGGACTTGACCTTTTCCGGACCATGCCCCTAGGCGGGCCGGTCCGGGAGGATACCGGCCATGGATCTTCCGGGTGACGACAGGGGCTGACCGCGCGGGCTCAGCCCGGGCAGCCGTCGGCCGAGGCCAGCAGCCGCCCGCACAACGAGCCCTGGGCCGTGGACATCGACACCAGGCCGTCGCCGGCGGTATCGGCCGGCCACCAGGCCGAGGTCGTGGCCGGCGCCGCGAGGTCGACGGTGTCGGTCACGGGCCGGTCATCCGTCCACCCACACGAGGCCCATCCGACCCACCGTCCGCGGGCCGGCGATGCCGTCGGCGTCGGCGCCCACCCATCCGCGGTGCCGTTGGAAGGCGGCCACGCACCGGCGGGTGTGCTGCCCGTAGTACGCCGTGGGGCCGTCCTCGAACTCGAAGCCGCGGGCCATCAGGGCGACCTGGATGTTCCACACGCTGTCGGAGTCGTCCTGCGCGAGCCGCATCTTGCTGGAGTAGACCTTGCGGCCCTGACGGTAGCCCGGCAGGTCGTCCTTGTCGCCCTGCCGCTGGACGGGCAGCTCGCCGGACGGGGTCCGTGAGATCCAGCCGCGGTAGGGCAGCCGCCACCTGCTGGGGAACACGTCCCACCGGACCCGGTCGATCTGTCCCGACCGGAGGATGTCGTTCGACCACACGAAACCGCCGTTCACCGCGAACACCGCATGACCCGCGCCGTGGTCGGCGAACCCGTAGTAGGCGATGGCGCCGGCCGGCGGCGGGGTCGACTGGTGGCGGTGCTCCGGCGCGGTGGCGTTGAACGCCTCGCGGGCGGACGCGCCGAACGGGGCGGCACCCACGCACTGTCGCGAGAACATCTGGCACAGGTTGTGCCAGGCGCTCGACCCGGTGCGGTGCTGCTGCTGGGCGAACTCCTTGGCCTGGGCGTAGGTGCGCATCAGCGGTGGTCCCCGATCGGCACGTTGGGCATCGGCCGGCTCCCGTCGTCCTGCACCAGGTCGTCGGCGTCCGGAGGTGCGGGCTGCACCTCCGGATCGGTCGGCTCCGTCGACGTCTCGGTGCGCGGGTCGATCTCCTCGATCGGAGGAGGTCCCTGCTGGCGCACCAGGCCGGCACCGTCACCCGGTCCCGGGCCGACCTGCGCCGCAGCGACCACCGGCGTCACGTCCCTGCGGGTGGGCGCGACGGTCGGGTCCTTCGCCGGCAACCCGTCGAGCAGGGTCTGCGCCCTGCGGTCCAGCGTGTAGGTGAAGACCTGCTGGGCGTAGCCGAGCACCAGGGCGTACGCCAGGATCTGCTGCTGCGAGTCGAGCGCGCTGAGCCCCGGTACGAAGCTGCCCTGCAGCGCCACCAGCCCGACGATCGCGGTGAAGGCGCCGAGCGGCACCTTGAGCAGGGCGAGGGCGACCGGCACGTCGTACGGCGTCGAGGTGCCGCGCAGGTTGCGGATCGACACCGCGGCGGCGAGCGCCCCACCGAGCAGCCCCAGCAGGGCCACCACGACGATGTCGCTGCTGCGGTTGCCCGAGACGTCGGTGCCGGTCGGGCAGTTGAACGAGCTTCCCTCGATGGCGTCGCCGCTCGCGGCGAAGCACAGCGGGATGTAGGTCGGGTTGGCCCGGACGATGAGGATCGTGGCCCCGACCAGCACGGTGATGCACAGCGCGGCCATCAGGATGATGTTGCGGAAGTTGCGCAGCCGCTCGTGCTGGTGGTCCATCGCGTCGTACGAGTCCTCGATCGCGCGCCGCAGGAACGCGCGCTGCTGGCCGATCGTCATCCGGCTCAGCGACTCACCCGCGAGCTGCCGCGGGTCGTCGGGGTGCAGCGCCTGCTGCGACCGGGCCAGCGCCGCGGGGATCTCGGCGGCGACCTCCTCGTCTGCGTAGACGTCGATCATCTGCGCCCGTGCCGCGTGCAGATCCTGGAACGCGGACTCGACCAGCGTCCCGCGCCACCACCGGCCGATCCAGCCCGTGCGAGGGACGACGCCGTACGCCGCGTCCTCCGCCATCCGCAGCAGCCGCCGGACCCCGTCGGCGGCAGCCCGCTGGTCGGGCCCGAGGCCCTGCGCCAGCGCCACGTCGAGCCGGGTCTCGAGGACCTGGACGCCGACGATGACCGTCGGGACGTGCGCTCGCTTCTCCCGCTTAGCCTTGTCCATCTCGTTCCCCCACCCTGACCAGGGGGAAGCGCGCGGGCGCAGGAAGCCCCCGGACCCCCCCGGTTGCTCCGACGGTGCGCCCGATCTCCGTGCGCGACAAGCCATCCGACGAGGTCTTTGCCAGCGGTTTGCCCGACGGGGTCGGTGCGGGAAGGTAGGTGGTGTGCCGAACCGACTGGCGGACGCGACGTCGCCCTACCTCCTGCAGCACAAGGACAACCCGGTCGACTGGTGGCCGTGGGGGGACGAGGCGTTCGCCGAGGCGCAGCGGCTGGACCGGCCGGTCCTCGTCTCGATCGGCTACGCGGCCTGCCACTGGTGCCATGTCATGGCGCACGAGTCGTTCGAGGACCCCGAGGTCGCTCGGCTGGTCAACGACAGCGTCGTCGCGGTGAAGGTCGACCGGGAGGAGCGGCCGGACGTCGACGCGGTCTACATGGAGGCCACCCAGGCGCTCACCGGCTCCGGTGGCTGGCCGATGACCGTGTTCACGACGCCGACCGGCGAGCCGTTCTTCTGCGGCACCTACCTCCCGCCCCGGCCGCGGCCGGGCATGCCGTCGTTCAGCCAGCTCGTGACGTCGGTCGCGCAGACCTGGCGGGAGCGCCGCGACGACGTGGTCGCCGCCGGACAGCGGATCGTCACCGCCCTGGCCGAGCGGGCTGCCGGCCCGCTGCCGGACACCCGCCCGCCGGGCCCGGCCGACCTCGCTGCCGCCGCCCGTCACCTGTCGTCCACCGCCGACCGCAGCCACGGCGGCTTCGGCGGCGCCCCGAAGTTCCCACCGTCGATGGTCCTCGAGCAGCTGCTCCGGCACCACGCCCGCACCGGCGACGCCGACGCGCTCGCAGTCGTCGAGGCCACCTGCGAGGCGATGGCGCGCGGCGGGATCTACGACCAGCTCGCGGGTGGGTTTGCCCGCTACGCCGTCGACGCCGCGTGGGTGGTGCCGCACTTCGAGAAGATGCTGTACGACAACGCGTTGCTGGTCCGCGTCTACAGCCACCTGTGGCGGACGACCGGGTCGGCGACCGCGCGGCGCGTCGCCCTCGAGACGGCCGACTGGATGCTGCGCGACCTGCGCACGCCGCAGGGCGGGTTCGCCTCGGCACTCGACGCCGACACCGACGGGGTCGAGGGGCTCACCTACGTCTGGTCGCCCGGACAGCTCGCGGACGTGCTCGGTGCCGAGGAGGGCGCGTGGGCCGCCGGCCTCCTGGCCGTGACGGCGGACGGGACCTTCGAGCACGGGACCTCGACGCTGCAGCTGCCGCGCGACCCGGACGACGACGCGCGCTGGGCGGCGGCGCGCGAGCGCCTCGCCGCGGCGCGGGACCTGCGGCCCCAGCCGGCAAGGGACGACAAGGTCGTCGCTGCGTGGAACGGACTCGCCGTGGCCGGTCTCGCCGAGGCCGGTGCCCTGCTGTCGCGCCCGGACCTGGTCGCCGCCGCCACCCGCACCGCCGACCTGCTCACCGGCGTCCACCTCGTCGACGGCCGGCTGCGCCGGGTCTCCCGCGACGGTGCCGCCGGTCCGCACCCCGGCGTGCTGGAGGACTACGCCGATCTCGCGGAGGGGCTGCTCGCGCTCTACGCCGTCACCGGTGACGCCGGTCGGCTGCAACTGGCCGGCGAGCTGCTCGAGGTGGTGCTGACCCGGTTCGGTGACGGCGCCGGCGGGTTCTACGACACCGCCGAGGACCGGGCCGACCCGCGGCTGGCGGTGATGCGCCGGCCCCAGGACCCGACCGACAACGCGACACCGTCCGGCCAGGCCGCGGCCGCCGGAGCGCTGCTCGGCTACGCCGCCTACACCGGCTCGGGCCGGCACCGCGAGGCCGCCGAGCAGGCGCTCGCCGGCTACACGCCGCTGGCCGCCCAGCACGCGCGCTTCGCCGGCTGGGGGCTCGCCGTCGCGGAGGCGCTGGCCGACGGGCCGCGCGAGGTCGCCGTCGTCGGCGGCGCCGACGACCCGGCGACCGCGCGCCTGCACGAGGCGGCACTGCGGGGCACCGCGCCCGGTGCGGTCGTCGCCCTGGGCGACCCGGGTGCCGGGCCGGGGGACGTACCGCTGCTGGCGGACCGTCCGCTGCGTGACGGCCGACCCACCGCCTACGTCTGCCGGCACTTCGTCTGCGAGGCCCCCACCACCGACCCGGCAGTGCTCGCGGCGGCTCTCGGCGCCCGGGCGTGACGAGTCCCGGGGCGTCCGCGACGTTCCCGTCCGGGACCGCACCGACGACGACCCGGCCGGCTTCGCTGCCTCGGCGAGGACGCCCGCGTCC
>DATHAP010000194.1 GCA_035489715.1 Actinomycetes bacterium | reverse complement strand
CGTGATCGATGCACCCGGACCGCGGCGAACTCGGCGCGAATCGGGTGCAATCACCGCGGTCCGGGGGTCCCGGCCGGCGGCACGGACTCCGACATCAGCTCCTCGGTGGGCCCGGTCGGCCCGGTCGGCCCGGTCGGCCCGGTGGGCCCGGTCGGCCCGGTCGGCTCGGGCGGCTCGGGCGGCTCGGGCGACTCGGGCTCGGCGGTGAGCTCCGGCTTCAGGTCGAGCAGCCGGCCCAGCAGCCCGTTGACGAAGGCCGGCGACTCGTCGGTCGACAGCGACCGGGCCAGGGTGACCGCCTCGTCGATGACGACGGCGTCGGGCACGTCGTCGCGCCACAGCAGCTCGAACGTGGCCAGCCGGAGCAGGGCGCGGTCCACCGCGGGCATCCGGTCCAGCGGCCAGTCGCGGGAGTAGGTGCCCAGCAGCTCGTCGATGCGCTCCTGGTGGGCCACCACGCCCTCGACCAGCTCGACGGCGTACTCCGACACCGGGGGGTCGGCCGCGCGGAGCCGGCCGGCGAGGGTCTCCAGCACCGGGGCGGACCGCTGCTCGGCCTCGAAGAGGACGTCGAGCGCCCTCTTGCGAGCCTTGCTGCGGGCCGACATCAGGAGCCCGTCACGCGCCCGAGGTAGGACCCGTCGCGGGTGTCCACCTTGACTCTTTCGCCGGTCACGATGAACAGCGGCACCGCGATCTCGGCGCCGGTCTCCAGCGTCGCCGGCTTGGTGCCGCCGGTGGACCGGTCGCCCTGCATGCCGGGCTCGGTGTAGGAGATCGCCAGCTCCACCGAGGCCGGCAGCTCGACGTAGAGCGGGGTGCCCTCGTGGATCGCGACGACGGTGTCCTGGTTCTCGAGCATGAACTTCGCGCCCTCGCCCACCGTGTCGGCCGTCACGTGGATCTGGTCGTAGGACTGGGTGTCCATGAATACGAAGTCCGACCCCTCCTTGTAGAGGTACTGCATGTCGCGCTTGTCCACGGTCGCCGTCTCGACCTTGGTGCCGGCGTTGAAGGTCTTGTCGACGACCTTGCCCGAGAGCACGTTCTTGAGCTTCGTACGAACGAAGGCCCCGCCCTTGCCGGGCTTGACGTGCTGGAACTCCACCACCGACCACAGCTGGCCGTCGAGGTTGAGCACGAGGCCGTTCTTGAGGTCGTTCGTCGTCGCCACGGTGTCAGTCCTTCACGCAGGTCTCAGAGGACCAGCAGGTCCTTGGGGGTGGTCGTCAGCAGCTCTGGCTCGCCGTCACCCACGACCAGGGTGTCCTCGATGCGGACCCCTCCGCGCCCCGGGAGGTAGACCCCGGGCTCGACGGTGACCGGCGTGCGGGCAGCGAGTCTACCCGTCGCCGCGTAGCCCAGCAGCGGAGCCTCGTGGATCTCCAGCCCCACCCCGTGGCCGAGGCCGTGCGGGAAGGCCTCGCCGTAGCCGGCGTCCGCGACCACCCGCCGCGCGGTCGCGTCGACGTCGCGGACGTCGGCGCCGACGGCCAGCGCGTGCCGGCCGGCTCGCTGGGCGGCACGCACGACGTCGTAGATCTCCCGCTGCCACGCCTCAGGCTCACGGCCCACCACCACGGTCCGCGTGCAGTCGGCGTGGTAGCCGCCGTACAGCGCACCGAAGTCGATCTTCAGCAGGTCACCGCGGACGATCTCCCGCTCGGTCGGCCGGTGGTGCGGGACCGCGCTGTTGGGCCCGCTCGCCACGATCGTGTCGAACGCCGGGCCGTCTGCGCCGAGCTCGACCATCGCGGCGTCCAGCGCCCGCGCCACCTCGCGCTCGGTCTGCCCGGGCGCCACGCTGCCCAGGGTCTCGGCCAGGGCCCGGTCGCTGATCGCGCACGCCTCACGGAGCAGCGCGAGCTCGTCCTCGTCCTTGACCGTCCGCAGCCCCTCGACCGCATGGCCGAGCGGGCGCATGTCGGGTGCCCCGGGCAGTCCGGCCAGCTCGGCGTGCAGCTCCACCGTCACGTCGTGCGCCTCGAAGGCCAGCGGGCCCACCCGGTCGGCGGCGGCCCGGGCGACCAGCGCGCGGGCGCACTCCCGGTCCACGAGCTGCTCGAGGTCGGGTGCCTCGCCGCTCGCCTGCGTCGTGTAGCGGCCGTCCGTGGCGAGCAGCGCGCCGTCTGCCGTCACCAGCAGCGCCGCGTTGGAGCCGGTGAAGCCGGTCAGGTAGCGCACGTTGACCAGGCAAGTCACCAGCGCAGCCTCCGCCCCGGTCGCCCGCACGGCGTCGCTCAGCCGCCGGCGTCGTACGACGTGGGTGGCGGGCACGCCGCCACCTTAGAGCGGTGGGTCGGCCAGCCTTCTGGCCCATCGACCGACCGGGTCGCCCCACGCATCGGCGCGCACGTCGCCGTCGCGCAGGAACCCCTTGCCAGCGTAGAGCCGCTGCGCGCGGTCGTTGTCCTCGTGCGTGTAGAGCTGCACGGTGTCGTAGCCCAGGCCGGCCGCAAGAGCCACCGCCGCGTCGACCAGGACCGAGCCGATGCCCTCGCCCCAGCGGTCCGGCGCGACGAACACCATCGACAGGTGGCACCGCCCGGGCAGCACCGGCCCGGTGCCGCCGTCCTCGCGGGCAGGTGCTCCCTGCGCCACACCGACGACCACTCCGTCGTCGTCGGCCACGAGCACCCACACGTCGCCGAGGGCGAACCGCTCGCGCAGCATCTGCGGCACCTCGGGCGGCGACGGCGCCCCGCGCCGTGCGGTGTCGGAGGCAGCCCAGACGGCGATGGCGGCCTCGTGGTCTGCCGGCGCAGCCGGCCGCACCCGCACGGTCACAGCAGGCCGGCGACCGCGCGGAGGGCCAGACGGTAGGAGTCGACCCCGAAGCCGGTCACCGACCCGGTCGCCACTCCCGCGACGACCGACGTGTGCCGGAACTGCTCGCGGGCGGCGGGGTTGCTGAGGTGCACCTCGACGAGGGGGCCGGTCACCGTCGCGCAGGCGTCGCGCAGGGCGTACGAGTAGTGCGTGAAGGCCGCCGGGTTGAGCACCACTGCAGCTCCGCTGTCGGCCGCCTCGTGCAGCCAGCCGACCAGCTCGCTCTCGTCGTCGGTCTGGCGCACGTCGGCCTCGAGCCCGAGCTCCGCGGCCGCCTCGCGGCAGGCCGCGGCGAGGTCCCCGAAGGTCGCGGTGCCGTAGACCTCCGGCTCGCGGGACCCGAGGCGCCCGAGGTTGGGCCCGTTGAGGACCAGGACGGGCTGCGCAGTGGTCGGTGCGGTCACCGTCTGATCCTCTCGTACGTCGCGGCGAGCAGCTCGTCGTCGGGACCCTCGAGCCGGCCCGGTCGCCCGACGCCGTCGAGCACCACGAAGCGCAGCACCGAACCGCGCGCCTTCTTGTCGATGCGCATCGCGGCGATCAGCTCCGGCCACGGTCCGTCGTACGTCGTCGGCAGCCCGACCGCGGAGAGCACTGCCCGGTGCCGCGCGACAACGTCGGCCGTCAGTCGGCCCACGGCTGCGGCGAGCTCTGCCGCGTAGACCAGCCCGACCGACACCGCCTCGCCGTGCCGCCACCGGAACTGCTCGACCTTCTCGACCGCGTGGCCCAGCGTGTGGCCGTAGTTGAGCACCTCGCGGTCACCGGACTCGCGCAGGTCGCCCGCGACGACACCGGCCTTGAAGCGCACGGAGCGCTCCACCAGCTCGGGCAGCACCTCGCCGTCCGGGTCCAGCGCCGAGACGGGGTCGGCCTCGACAAGCTCGAGGACCTGCGGGTCGCCGACGAAGCCGGTCTTGACGACCTCGGCCATCCCGCTCACCAGCTCCGCCCTGGGCAGGGTGCGCAGCGTGTCGAGGTCGCACAGCACACCGGCCGGCGGGTGGAAGGCGCCTACCAGGTTCTTGCCCTCGGCGGTGTCTATGGCTGTCTTGCCGCCGACGGCGGCGTCGACCATGCCCAGCAGCGTGGTCGGCACCAGGACGGCCGCGACGCCGCGCAGCCAGGTGGCGGCGACGAAGCCGGTCAGGTCGGTGGTCGCTCCCCCGCCGACGCCGACCACGACGTCGGTGCGGGTGAAGCCGCGTCGGCCGAGCAGCGCCCACAGGTCGGCGGTCACCTCCGAGGTCTTCGCGGCCTCGCCGTCGGGCACGACGGCCCGGGTCACCTCGAGCCCGGCGCCGAGCAGCTCGCGCTCGATCGCCGGCACCAGCTCGGCGAGGGCGGGCGGGTGGACGAGCAGCGCGCGCTGAGCCCGGGTGCCGACCAGGCCCGCCAGCTCGCCGGTCAGACCACGGCCGAGCACGACGTCGTACGGCCGCTCCCCCACCACCCGCACCCGGGCGGGGCCGGTCACCGGGCCCGCTCGGCCTGGTCGAGGGCCTGCAGCACCGCGGCCGCGACCTCCTGGGCGGTCCGGCCGTCGGTGTCGACCCGCACGGTGGCGACCTCCTCGTAGACGGGACGCCGCGCCTCCATCAGGCGCAGCCACTGGGCCCGCGGGTTGCCGAGCAGCAGCGGCCGGTCGCGGTTGAGGCCGATCCGCGACGCCGCGTCCTTGATGCCCACGTCGAGGAAGACCACGGTCCGGCCGCGGAGCAGCTCACGGGTCCCGGGGTCGAGCACAGCACCACCGCCGAGCGCGAGGATCCCGTCGTGCTCGGCGAGAGCGGTGGCGACCGCCGACCTCTCGAGGGCCCGGAAGCCGTCCTCGCCCTGCTCCACGAACACGTCGCTGACGGGGGCCCCGGCGACGGCCTCGACGTCGTCGTCGGTGTCGCGGGCGGGCAGTCCGAGCGCCTCGGCCACCAGCCGGGCGACGGTCGACTTGCCGGATCCCGGCGGGCCGACGATGACGGCGTGCGGTGCCATCACCCGGTCACCGCACCTGCATCGTCTCGGGCAGGTGGTCCAGGTAGCCGGTGACGTTGCGCCGGGTCTCGTCGACCGAGTCGCCGCCGAACTTCTCGAGCACGGCGTCGGCGACGACCAGCGCCACCATGGCCTCCGCGACCACACCGGCGGCCGGCACCGCGCACACGTCGCTGCGCTGGCTGATCGCCTGGGCGGCGTCGCCGGTCGAGACGTCGACGGTGTCCAGCGCCCGCGGCACGGTCGAGATGGGCTTCATCGCGGCCCGGACCCGCACCGGGTCGCCGGTGGTCATGCCGCCCTCGATGCCACCGGCGCGGGCGGTGCGCCGGCGAAGGGCACCATCGGACGTACGCTCGATCTCGTCGTGGGCCTGCGAGCCACGGCGGCGCGCGGACTCGAATCCGTCGCCCACCGCGACCCCCTTGATGGCCTGCACGCCCATCAACGCGGCGGCCAGCCGCGAGTCGAGCCGGCGGTCCCAGTGCGCGTAGCTGCCGAGCCCCGGCGGCAGGCCGTGGACGAGCACCTCGACGACACCGCCGAGCGTGTCACCCGCGCGGTGCGCCTCGTCGATCTCGGCGACCATCGCCGCGCTCGCGTCCGGGTCGAGGCAACGCACCGGGTCGGCGTCCAGCCGGTCGACCTGGTCCGGCGTCGGCCAGCTCCCGTCCGGGGCGCTTGCCCCGCCGATGGCGACGACGTGGGACACCAGCCGTGCACCGGTGGTCTGCTCCAGGAGAGCGGCGGCGACGGCGCCGAGCGCGACCCGCGCGGCGGTCTCGCGTGCGCTGGCCCGCTCGAGCACCGGCCGGGCGTCGTCGAAGCCGTACTTCTGCATGCCGGCGAGATCCGCGTGGCCGGGCCGGGGCCGGGTGAGCGGGGCGTTGCGCGCCACGCCGGCCAGCTCCTCCGCGTCCACCGGGTCGGGGCTCATCACCCGCTCCCACTTCGGCCACTCCGTGTTGGCGACCGTGATGGCTACCGGACCGCCCTGGGTGACCCCGTGCCGGACCCCGCCAAGGAAGGCGACCTGGTCCTGCTCGAAGGACATCCGCGCGCCCCGCCCGTGACCCAGCCGACGCCTCGCGAGAGCGGCGACGACGTCGCCGGTGGTCAGCCGCACGCCGGCCGGCAGCCCCTCGAGGGTCGCGACCAGGGCAGGCCCGTGCGACTCCCCCGCGGTCAGCCAGCGCAGCATGCCGGGAATCCTCGCACGCTCCCGCACGTGGGAAGGCGCGCCGCCCGCAGTGCGGGCAGCGCGCCTCCGTCGAGTGCTCCGGCGAACCGTGTGGCGTCAGCCGATGCTGACCGCCTTGTCGCCGACTACCTTGAACGTCTCCTCGCCGTACTGGAAGTCGTTCACGGCGCCGCCGATGAATCGGACCTTGAAGTAGGTGGCGAAGACCTCGCCCGCCTTGAGGTTTCGGTGGAAGTTGCCGTCCACCTTGACGCTGATCCGGCTGTTGTCCGGCGCCACGTCGACCACCTTGAACCGGTGCGACGTCGACTCGCTGGGTGTGGTGGCCTCGGTCTGCGTCGTGCTGGCGTCCGAGGTTGTGCCAGTGGTGGTACCAGTCGTGGTGTCCGCGGTCACGCTGGTCGAACCGCCCGTCGACCCACTCGTGTCCACGGCGACCGCTTCCACGATGAGCGGCTCGAAGGGGTCCCGACCGAACGACTTGGCCGAGATCCGCTTCTTCTGCTTCTTGGTGCCCGGCGTGTCCGACGCCGGCGTGTCATCCTCCGTGTCGGGTGCTGCGACGACCGGCTTCCCCGGCTTCGCCACATCCGCTTCCTCGCTTCCGGCGAACACCAGGAAGTAGGCGGCGACTGCAAGGACGAGGAGACCTGCGACCGCGCCGAGGAGGAGCAGCTTGGTGCGGTTGCCGCTGCCGGTCGGTGAGACGTCCGGCTGAGGGGCCTGGGTCATCGTCTCTCCCTGGAAGGGGAAGCTCGAATCGCTCATGTCCGTGACTCCGACTCTCTACTGACCGGCCTGCGTGGTGCCGGTGGCTGTGGGTGTGGTCGCTGTCGTGTCTTGGGTGGCTGACGCGGGAGGCGACAGGAAGACCCGACCTTTCAGCTCGAGAGTGAGGTCCCCGGCCACCGCTTCGGCGCCCTCGACCTCGCCGATCGTGAAGCCGGTGACGAGGAAGGATCGGCGGAGGCCCTCGAGCCGGTTGACGAACTGCTCGAGCTCGAAGTAGCTCCCGCTCACCTGCACCGTCAGGGGCACGCGGTAGAGGGTCACCGGCGGCGGAACCGGCGTCGTGGTGGTTGCAGGGGTCTCGCTCGTGTCCGTCGACCCGGTCGTGTCGCTCGCCGACGACTCGGTCCCGGTGGTGACCGGCGCCGTCACCGCCTGGGGATCGAGTGCCGCTTCGGGCACGCTCGGCGCGAGGGAGTCGATCGTGGCACCTGTGTCGCGCCCTGCCTTCGTCAAGTCGCGGACGAGGCTGGGAAGCGCAGGGTTGTCCGGGATCTGCTTGCGCATGGTGGCGAGCTCAGCGCGCTGCTTGGGCAGCTCCAGCTGCTGAGCCTGGAGGACCTGGATCTGCTGCTCGAGACGGGCGTTCGCGTCCTCCCGGCTGGCTGCATCCGCCCGGAGGGCGGCGGCCTCCGATCGCTTCGGAGAGACCAGGAGGAACCAACCGGCCGCGACGATTGCCACGACGAGAACCGCCGCGAGAAGCGTCCACTTCCGAGTAACCGTCATGTCAGCTGCCCGCCTTCTGCGTGTAGCGACCCGAGAGAGCCTTCTCCGTGACCGTGGCCTGGCTCTCGAACGTCACCGACTTCTCCGTGCCGATCAGCTCCACCTCAGACCTGGTGAAGTAGGGCTGCGTCAGACCCTTGGCCTTGGCCAGCGAGTCGAGCCACGCAGCGACGTCGTTGTGGCGTGAGCCCTTCCCTTCGAAGGTCACTGTCCCGATGCCCGCGTCCAGGTACTGACCTGTCGAGGCGACTGGCGCCACGGCGGCGGTCGCTGCCCCGTCGACGTTCTGTTCGACGGTCATCTTGGTCAGCCAGACCTTGCTCGGCGTCGTCAGGCTCAGGTCGTTCAGGAAGTAGGACCAGCGGATCTCCTGCCCCATCGCCTCCGACAGCTGCGTCCTGGCGGCTTCCACCTGGGCGTAGACCACGGGGACTTCCGCGTACTCAGCGGCCTTGGCCTCCAGCGTCGCGTGCCTGGCATTAGCGGCCGCGACGTCGTCCTGCGCGTCAGAGACCTGTCCGGCGGCGAGCAGCGTCATCGCACCCACCACGCCGAGTGCGGCGACGACGCCGGCGCCCAGCCCGACCTGCACCTTGCGGGCGCGGCGATGCTGCTCGACCTCCGGCGGCAAGAGGTTGACC
>DATHAP010000193.1 GCA_035489715.1 Actinomycetes bacterium | reverse complement strand
TGAGGGGGCAGCAGTTGCCGGCGGTGACCGTGCCCTGCTCGCGGAAGACCGGCTGCAGGCCGGACACCCCCTCCAGGGTGACCCCCGGGCGGGGGCCGTCGTCGCGCGACACCACCGTGGCGTCGGGCGTCGTCACGGGCGTGATCTCGCGCTCGAAGACGCCGTCGGCGATCGCCTTCTCGGCGAGGTTCTGCGATCGCACGCCGAACTCGTCCTGGTCCGCCCGGGTGATGCCCATGGACGTGGCGAGGTTCTCGGCGGTCTGGCCCATCGAGATGTAGACGTCGGGCAGCAACCCGTCCTGGCGCGGGTCGTGCCACCTCTCGTTGGTCGCCGCGGTCGCGTCGGTGCGGGCCCTGGCCTCGTCGAACAGCGGGTTGAGGAACTCCTCGCGCCCGGCACCCGCGCCCGTGAAGGCGGGGTACTGCGACACGCACTCGACGCCGGCGGACACGAAGGCGTGCCCCTCCCCGGCCTTGATCGCGTGGAATGCCATCCGGGAGGTCTGCACCGACGAGGCGCAGAAGCGGTTGACCGTCGTGCCGGGCAGCGAGTCGTGGCCGAGGGCTACCGCGACCCGGCGGGCCATGTTGACGCCCTGCTTCGCCTCGGGCTCGGCGCAGCCCAGCATCAGGTCGTCGAGGGTGGCCGGGTCGAGGGCCGGGACCTTGTCCAGGACCGCCTGCACGACGGTCGTCGCGAGGTCGTCGGGACGGACGTCCTTCAGCGACCCCTTGAAGGCGCGCCCGATCGGGCTGCGGGCGGTGGCGACGATCACGGCCTCGGGCACGGGAACCTCCAGGGACGGTGGCCCGGGCCGCTCGGCGGCCGGACCTACTGGCCGGTAACAAAGCGAGCCTAGCCTGCGCGCCGGGCTAACGCAGCGGGCTGTCCTCCTCCGCGGTGCTCTGCACCTCGCGCCGGTCCCGGCCGGGTCGGTGCCGCAGCAGCGCCCACCGGCCGCGCGGCCCGCGGTCGCGCCCGCCCACCTGGGCGCCGGCCACCTCGGTGCCCGGCTCGTCCGCGGCCTCGACGGCGGCCAGCGCGATCGGCCGGACCCCCTCGCCGCGGGTCAGGTCCGGCACCGGCTCGGGCTCGTCGCCGAACCACACGTCCAGCGCCGCGCAGACCGACGGCAGCAGTGCGGCTGCCGCGCTGGCGTAGCCGGCGGGGGACGGGTGGAACCGGTCCGGCCCGAACATCTCCTTGGGCGACGACGCGAACTCCGGCCCCAGGATGTCGCCGAGCGACACGGTGCGCCCGCCCGCCTCGACGACGACGATCGTCTGGGCCGCGGCCAGCTGGCGGCTGGACCTCCGGGCGATCCAGCGCAGCGGCTGGGCGACCGGCTCGACGGTCCCCAGGTCGGGGCAGGTCCCGACGACGACCTCGGCGCCGATCTCGCGCAGCCGTCGCACGGCGTGGTCGAGGTGGCGGACGGCGGTCGGGGGCTTGACCCGGTGGGTCACGTCGTTGGCGCCGATCATGATCACGGCGATGTCCGGCGAGTCGGCCTCGACGGCGTCGACCTGCAGGGCCAGGTCGCTGCTCTTGGCGCCCACCACGGCCGGGCAGGCGAGGCGCACCGGCCGGTCAGCGCACTCTGACAGGCCGGCGGCGAGCATCGCCCCCGGCGCCTGGTGGGGGTGGTCCACTCCCAGCCCGGCGGCGCTGGAGTCGCCCAGCAGCGCCAGGGTCAGCTGCTCGCCCTGGTGGTGCGCGCCGTAGTCACCGGCCGCCGACGGCGGTTCCCCGGTCGGCTCCCCGATGGCCCGACGGGCCAGCGCCGCCTCGGCCCGGATCAGGCCGAAGGCGCCGGCCGACAGGAGACCCAGCCCGCCGCCCCCGTACGCGGCGGCCATGGCGATGCGCTTGGCGACGCGGGCCTGTGTCACGGTCGTCTCACGCTCGCGTCCCGGCCTTGCGGCGGAGGAAGCCGCGCACCGCCTCCCGGGCGCCGTCGCGGATCTCCGGTCCGTGGGTGAACGCGGCGATCCCGTAGTCGAGCTCGCCCAGCACCTGCGCCGTCTCCTTGGCCAGCTTGTGGTCTGTGCACATCATCGGCACCGACCAGGTCATCCGGCCGCGCATGTTCCAGATCGCGTCGCCGGTGACCAGCGTGCCGCTCGGCTCGTGCAGCAGGGAGACGTGGCCCTGGGTGTGCCCGGGCGTGTGCAGCACCCGCAGCCCGCCGGCCACGTCGAGCACCTGCCCGTCGACCAGCTCCTCGTCCACCGGCGTCGGCTGGGTCCCGTGACCGCGGCGGAGCAGCCGGCCGCCGACGGTCGACCGGTCGAGGACCGGGCCCTTGCCCTCGCGGACGTACGCCGCGTCGCGCTCGTGCACCGCCACCGTGGCGCCGGTCCGGCCGCGCATGGCCACCAGGCCGCCGACGTGGTCGCCGTGGGCATGGGTCACGACGATTCGGGTCACGTCGGAGGGGGCGACGCCCATGTGCTCGAGCCCGGCGACCAGCCGTTTCGGCGCCCGCTTGGTGCCGGCGTCGACGAGCGTCACCCGGCCGTCGTCCTCGACGAACGCGAAGGAGCTGACCAGGTCGGCCGGCGCCGTGGCGATGCGCCAGACGCCTGGCGCGAGCTGCACGGCAGGGCTACTGGCCACGCCGGGAATCTAGCGGACGGGGACGACCGGCCACCGTCGCACCTGACCGGTCGGGGCGTGGCGGACGGGGCTCTAGGCTGCGCGCCATGCAGTACTACGAGTCGGTCGTCGACCTCATCGGCAACACCCCGCTGGTGAGGCTGGGGTCGGTGGCGCGCGACGTGCCCGCGACCGTGCTGGCCAAGGTGGAGTACTTCAACCCGGGCGGGTCGGTGAAGGACCGGATCGCCGTCCGGATGGTCGAGGCCGCGGAGAGGTCCGGCGCGCTCCGGCCCGGCGGCACCATCGTCGAGCCCACCTCGGGCAACACCGGCGTCGGGCTCGCCCTGGTCGCTCAGCGCCGCGGCTACCACTGCGTGTTCGTGCTGCCGGACAAGGTGTCCCAGGACAAGATCAACGTGCTGACCGCCTACGGCGCCCGGGTCGAGGTGTGCCCGACCGCGGTCGCCCCGGAGGACCCCCGCTCCTACTACTCGGTGAGCGACCGGCTGGTCCGTGAGATCGAGGGGGCCTGGAAGCCGGACCAGTACAGCAACCCCGAGAACCCGCGGTCCCACTACGAGACCACCGGCCCCGAGGTCTGGACCCAGACCGACGGCCTGATCACGCACTTCGTCGCCGGCGTCGGCACGGGCGGGACGATCAGCGGCGCCGGGCGCTACCTCAAGGAGGTCAGCGAGGGCCGGGTCCGGGTCGTCGGCGCCGATCCCGAGGGCTCCGTCTACTCGGGCGGGACCGGTCGGCCGTACCTCGTCGAGGGTGTCGGCGAGGACTTCTGGCCCGGCGCCTACGACCGCGGCGTCGCCGACGAGATCGTCGCCGTCTCCGACCGCGACTCCTTCGTCATGACCCGCCGCCTGGCCCGTGAGGAGGGGCTGCTGGTCGGTGGCTCCTGCGGCATGGCGGCGGTGGCCGCGCTCCGGGTCGCCGGGCGGTTGACGCCGGACGACGTCGTGGTGGTGCTGCTGCCCGACGGCGGGCGCGGCTACCTCGGCAAGATCTTCAGCGACGACTGGATGGCCGACTACGGCTTCGTCGAGGACAGCGAGCTCGCCGGGGGCGTCACGGTCGGCGACGTCATGCGGCGCAAGGGCGAGGAGGTGCCGGACCTCGTGCACGTGCACCCCTACGAGACGGTGCGCGAGGCGATCGACATCCTGCGTGAGTACGCCGTCTCGCAGATGCCCGTGGTCAAGGCCGAGCCGCCGGTCACCGCGGGCGAGGTGGTCGGCTCGGTCGTCGAGAAGGAGCTGCTGGACGCGCTGTTCAACGGTCGCGCGCACCTCGCGGACCCGGTCGAGCGGCACATGTCGCCGTCGTTGCCGATCGTCGGAGCGGGCGAGCCGGTGACCGCGGCCACGGCTGCGCTCGAGAAGTCGGACGCCCTGCTGGTGCACGAGGACGGCAAGCCGGCCGGCGTGCTCACCCGCCAGGACCTCCTCGGCTTCCTCGCGGCCGGGTGATCGTCATCGGGACGGCAGTGGTTCCCTGGTCACGGCCCGGGTAGGACTGGAGCAGTCAGATCACACGACGAAAGGCACGAGAGAGCCAGGAGGGAACGCATGCTCGACGACGACATGACCACCACCCCTGACGAGCACGGTCCGGCGGACGGCGGCGCGGGCTCCGGCTCCGACGGTGGCGCGGACGGCGGTGCCGACGGTGGCGCGGACAGCGGTGCCCACGGCCCGGCGGACGGCGGGGCCGGCGGCGTCCCCGGCGAGAGCGACGGCGGCGCGGACGGCGGTGCCGACGGCGGCGCGGACGGCGGTGCCGACGGCGGTGCCGACAGCGGGGCCTGACCGCTGACCAGCACGAACGACCAGGGCGGGGCGCGCGAGCATGCGCGCCCCGCCCTCGCGCGCTGCACCGACCTCGACCCGGTCACCTTCGGCCGCGAGGTGTGGGGGCGCCGGCCGCTGCTGACCACGGCCGAGCGCCTGCCCGGCTTCGCCGACCTGTTCTCCCTCGAGGCCGTCGACGAGCTGGTCTCGCGGCGTGGCCTGCGCACTCCGTTCCTCCGGGTGGCGAGGGCCGGCACCGTCGTCCCGGCCGCCCGCTACACCCGGTCCGGCGGCACCGGTGCCCAGGTCGCCGACCAGGTGGTCGACGACCGGCTGCTCGACCTGTTCGTCGACGGCCACACGCTCGTCCTGCAGGGCCTGCACCGGGTGTGGCCGGCCCTGGTCGACTTCGCCGGGCAGCTGGTCACCGACCTCGGTCACCCGGTCCAGGTCAACGCCTACGTCACGCCCAGCCAGTCACAGGGTTTCTCGGCGCACTACGACACCCACGACGTCTTCGTCCTGCAGGTAGCGGGCGAGAAGCGCTGGCGGATCCACGAGCCCGTGCTCCCGTCGCCGCTGCGCGACCAGCCGTGGACCGACCACCGGGCCGCGGTCGAGGAGCGGGCGACCGGCGACGCGGTCATCGACACGGTCCTGCGCCCCGGCGAGTCGCTCTACCTGCCGCGCGGCTACCTGCACGCGGCCGAGGCGCTCGGCGGCGTGACCTGTCACCTGACCGTCGGCGTCCATCCGATCACCCGGCACGACCTGCTGAAGGTCGTGGTCGAGCAGGTCGTCCAGGACGAGCACCTGCGCGCGTCGTTGCCGTTCGGTGTCGACGTCGCCGACCCGGCCGACCTCCAGCCCGACCTCGAGGCGACCATGGAGGCCCTGCTCGGTCGGATCCGTTCGGTCACCGCGGCCGAGGTCTCGGCGGCGCTCGCGACGGCGCGCCTGGGCGCCCGCCGCCCGGCGCCGCTCGGCCCGCTCGCCCAGGCCGAGGCGCTGCAGAACCTGACACCCGAGACCGTCCTCGCCGTCCGACGTCACCTCGACCACCTGCTGGTCACCGACGACGGCGGCGCCGTGTCGCTGGTGCTGCCCGGCCGCCGGATCGGCCTCGGGGCGACGAGCGCCAAGGCCGTGCGGGCGGTGCTGGACGGTGCCCGGCTCCGGGTCGACGAGCTGCCCGGCCTCGAGCCGGACGACGCCCTGACCCTCGCCAGGCGGCTGGTCCGCGAGGGCGTGGTCGTGACCGACCCCGCTCCGTGACCGCCGATCCCGGGACGCCGCTGCGGTGCTCGGTCACCAGCCGGCTGCGGGCCGACTCGATGGCCGGCACCGCCGCGCCGGCCACCGGCTTCCTGCTCGTCGAGCAGCCCGGCGGCTGGGGGCGGCAGGCGCTGACCAGCTCGCGGCTCGACCCGAAGGTGGGGCGGAGGGTGTCCGCCAGGGCCATCGCCCAGGGCCTGCGGGTGCTGCTCGTCCGTCGGCCGGGCCGGCACCAGGCACCGGCCCGCCGCCGATGGGCCGTCGTCGTCTCGCGACCCGGCCGCGAGGCCACCTGGTGGGGCGATTTCGGCCACGACGAGGAGCTGCTCTCGCTCCCGCTCGACGGCAGCGCCGGCTCCCGTTCCGACGAGCCGTTCTTCCTGGTGTGCACCCACGGCAGGCACGACACCTGCTGCGCCGTGGAGGGCCGGCCGGTCGCGGCCGCCCTGCACCAGGCCCGGCCGGGTCGGGTGTGGGAATGCTCGCACGTCGGCGGCGACCGGTTCGCAGCCAACGTGCTCGCGATGCCGCACGGCGTCTACTACGGCCGGGTCGAGCCCGACGAGGTCGAGGCGCTGGCGACCGCCCACGAGTCGGGAGAGGTCTACCTCGAGCGGGTGCGGGGACGTACGACCAGCAACCCGGCCGCGCAGGCCGCGATCGTGCACGTAAGCCGGGTCCTGGGCGAGACCCGGCTCGACGCGCTGACCCCCGCCGGCACGATCCACCTCGGCGACGGGCGCTGGCAGGTGCGCCTGCGCGGCCGGCCCGGCACTCTCATGGTGACCGTGCAGTCCGCCGCGGGGGCCCGGCCCGGCCTGCTGACCTGCCACGCGCAGCGCGAGGCGCACCCGCCGCGGTTCGAGATCGTCGAGATCCGCCAGCTGCCGTAGCGGCGGGCCGCGCCGGTCCGGCCGCTACGGGCCGGCCGGCGCCGGGCCGTCAGACCGGGTCGACGGGATGCTGCCGCCCGAAGAGCCGGACCTCCTGGGGCCAGCCGCACGCCTCCGCGATCTTGCCGGCCCACATCCGGGCCGTCTCCTCGTCGGGCACGTCCACCACGGTGAGACCGCCCAGGAACTCCTTGGTCTCGACGTAGGGCCCGTCGGTGAACGTCAGCGTGCCGCTCGTCGCGTCGGCGGTGAAGACCGGGCCGTCCTCCTCCAGGCCTCCGGCGAAGACGTACTGCCCGGCGTTTCGGATCTCCTGCACGGCCGCCGCGGCGAGCGGCCCGCGCGACTGGAACCACTCCGCGGTGTGGTCACCCACCCACTGCTGGTTGAAGTAGATGAGGTACTCGGGCATGCCTGCTCCTTCTGCTCGGGCGGACCGGGGTGTCCGTCGTCACCTGCTCAACGAACAGGGACCGGCCAATCCGACATCGTCCGGCGGAGAATGTCACGCCGGCCGGCCTCAGGCCTCGGGGAGCTCGACCCGGGTCGGCGCGTCCTGGCCGTGCGCGGCCGGGTCGTAGGCGACCTGGCAGAAGCCGTGGTTGCAGTAGCCCCAGGGGTTCTTGTCGAGGTAGCCCTGGTGGTAGTCCTCGGCGTAGTAGAACGGGCCGGCCTCGGCGGGCGGGCGGATCTCGGTCGAGATCTCGCCGAAGCCCGCCTCCTTGAGCCCCTGCTGGTATCGGGACCGGGACTCCTCGGCCGCCGCCAGCTGGGCGTCGGTCGTGGGGTAGATCGCCGACCGGTACTGGGTGCCGACGTCGCCGCCCTGGCGGTTGCGCGTCGTCGGGTCGTGGTTCTCCCAGAAGGCCTTGAGCAGCACCTCGAGGTCGACCTTTGCCGGGTCGTAGACGACGAGGACGGCCTCGGTGTGGCCGGTGCGCGCGGTGCACGTCTCCTCGTAGGTCGGGTGCTGGGTGTGACCGCCCTGGTAGCCGGCGGCCGTGACGTGGACGCCGGGGATCTGCCAGAAGATGCGCTCGGCGCCCCAGAAGCAGCCCATGGCGAAGGTGATGACCTCGTGGCCCACCGGCCAGGGGCCTTCGAGCGGGGTGCCGAGCACGACGTGCTCGGGCTTGATCCGGAACGGGCGCTCGGGCCGCCCGGGAAGGGCGTCCTGCGCGGTGACGAGCTCCTGCTTGGACCTGCCGAAGAGCATGGGTGACCTCCTGCCCCTCCCAACACGGTGGGAGGGGCAGGGATTCCGGCCGGGCGCTGCGCCCGGACCGGGGCCTGCCGGCTCAGCCGCGCCACAGCGGCCGGGTCAGGCAGGTCGGCCCGCCGTCGCCCTTGTTGGTCTCGGTCGCGGTGTACGTGTGGACCTCCACCCCCGCGTGCTCCAGCGCCGAGCGGGTGCGTGGTGCGCTGTCGGCCATGACGACGACGCCAGGGCGGACGGCGAGCACGTTGCACCCCTGGGCGTCGAGCTCGTCCGGGTCGCACGGGACGGTGCGGTAGCCACGGTCGGCCAGCATCTCCAGCAGGGGCACGGGCGCCAGCGGCTCGAAGACGACCGCCAGGTCGTCGGCCACCGGCGACACGACCGACATCAGGTGCATCACGTGGCTCGCGCCGAGGTGGTGCGGCAGGTCGGCCCGCTCGACGGACACGCCCTCCGCCGAGAGCAGCTCGGCCAGTTGCGCGTGCGCGGCGGCGTCGGTCCGGTAGCCGCGGCCGACCGCGAGGGTGCTCTCGTCCAGCCAGCACATGTCGCCGCCGTCGGCATGCGCGTCGCCGGTCAGCCGGCCGACCACCGGCACCCCGGCCCGCTCCACCTCGGCGGCCAGGAAGGCGGGCTCGTCACGCCGGGCCGGCTTGCGCATCCGCAGCACCACGGCGCCGGCGCCGGTGACCAGCACCGGGTCGTACGTGAAGCAGGCATCGACCATCCCCTCCGGCGCGTCCGTCACGACGACGTCGGCACCGAGCGCGGAGAGCAGCTCGACGAATCCGTCGTGCTCGCGGCGCAACGCGTCGACGTCGGGCACCCGCCACCCGGCACCGGCGAAGTCTCCGGTCGCCGGACGGGCGACCAGCACCCGGCGCAGCTCGGCCGACATGGAACGCACACCGAAGGGAGGACCGGTCATGCCCGCGATCGTGCCGCACGGCGCGGCACGTACGCTCGGCCGCATGCAGTTCGAGACCCTCGCGATCCATGCCGGCCAGGAGCCCGACCCGACCACCGGGGCGGTCGTCCCGCCGATCTACCAGGTGTCGACGTACAAGCAGGACGGCGTCGGCGGGCTGCGTGGTGGCTACGAGTACAGCCGCAGCGCCAACCCGACCCGGACCTCGTTGGAGGAGTGCCTGGCCGCTGTCGAGGGCGGCCGGCGCGGGCTGGCCTTCGCATCGGGGCTCGCCGCCGAGGACACCTTGCTGCGTGCCGTGTGCCGGCCCGGCGACCACGTCGCGATCCCCGGCGACGCGTACGGCGGCACGTACCGGCTCTTCGACCGCGTCCACCAGGAGTGGGGCCTCGACCACACCCCGGCGGCGGGGCACGGGGTCGACGCCTACCGCGACGCAGTCCACCCGGGCAGCACCAAGGTGGTCTGGGTCGAGACGCCGACCAACCCCCTGCTCGGCATCACCGACATCGCCGCGGTCGCCGAGCTGGCCCACGACGCCGGCGCACTGCTCGTCGTGGACAACACCTTCGCCTCGCCGTACCTCCAGCAGCCCCTGTCGCTCGGCGCGGACGCCGTCGTGCACTCGACGACGAAGTACATGGGAGGGCACTCCGACGTGGTGGGCGGAGCGCTCGTGCTCGCGGAC
>DATHAP010000192.1 GCA_035489715.1 Actinomycetes bacterium | reverse complement strand
CCGGTCACCACCGGTGGGGAGTATCTCGACCCCGACGCGGCGACCGCCTCCATCGAGGCGGTCAAGAGCCAGGGCCGCTGAGCCTCACTGTCTGTGCGCCGCGGCCAGGCGGCGGGACGGTTGCCGAGCTGGCACACACTGTGCGGATCTCCTGGTTGCCCGATCAGTCGTCGCGCCCACGCCGTCGTGGACAGGGAGTGTCGCCGGCGGCGAGCATCGCCACGAACACGGCGATCTTCCGGGCCCTCGTCCCGGGCCGCTTGGCCGAGAGGACCCGTCCTTTGTCGTGTCAGGGGACGATCATGGCGGAGGCTGCGCTCTCTGCTGAGCCCGTGCGACCGCCTCGTCGGCCACGGCCGGGGGGCAGGGACACTCAGACCGGCTCGGTGAGCTCCTGCGGCTGCTGGCCGGTGACGAGGAAGACGACCCGGCGCGACACCGCGACGGCGTGGTCGGCGAACCGCTCGTAGTAGCGGCTCACCAGCGTCACGTCGATCGCCGCCTCGATGCCGTAGGGCTCCGACACGTCGAGCAGCGCGGCGAACAGCTCGCGGTGCAGCCGGTCCATCGCGTCGTCGTCCCGCTCGATCTCGAGCGCCGCGGCGACGTCGTGCGACGCGATGACCCCGCCGGCCTTGGCCACGAGCCGCTCGGCCACCTGACCCATCTCGACGATGGTGGCGCGCAGCGGGGCGGGCACGGCGGGGTCCGGGAACCGGCGACGGGCAGCCCGCGCCACGTGCCGCGCCAGGTCGCCCATCCGCTCCAGGTCGGCGCTCATCTTCAGCGTCGTGACGATCGTGCGCAGGTCGCTGGCGACCGGCTGCTGCCGGGCCAGCAGGTCCATGGCCCGCCGGTCGATGTCGTCGCGCAGCGCGTCGACCGCGTCGTCGGCGTGGATCACGCTCTCGGCCAGCGCCAGGTCGGCGTCGAGCAGTGCGGTGGACGCCCGGCTGATCGCCGAGCCGACCAGGCGGGTCATCTCGACCAGCGCCTCGGTCAGGGCAGCGAGCTCCTCGTGGTACGCGTCGCGCATCGTCGTCCTTCGTCGGGGGGCGGGACGCCCGCACTCTGGCAGCCGCCCGTGAACGGGCGCGGACCCCGAGGTGAACAGTCGCCGAACGAGCCGGCCGGAGCGGCTTCGAGCGGCGGGCCGGCCCGTGGGGCGCGTCTACGATCGGCCACGTGGACGCCTGGCTCGCAGCTCTCTCGGGCGTCGTCGGCGTCCTCGTGGGCGCCGGCGCGGTCCTGGCCTTCAACCTCAGCGAGCGCGAGCAGCGGCGGGTGGTCGCCGCCGAGTCGCCGACGAGCCTGCTGCCTGCAGGGGTGGCCGACGTCCTGGCCGTCCTGCGCTCCTCCGCAGTGGTCCTCGACGTCGACGACCGGGTGGTCCGGTCCAGCCCGGCGGCCCTGGCGATGGGCCTGGTCCGGGCCGACCGGCTGGTGTCCGAGGAGCTGCTCGCGCTGGTGCAGCGGACCCGTCGGGACGGCGAGATCCGCGAGGAGCGCCTCGACCTGCCCCGCGGGCCGCTCGGCGACGCGACCTTCGCCGTCCTCGCCCGGGTCGCCCCGCTCGGGGCCTCCTTCGTCCTGCTGCTCGTCGAGGACCACACCGAGGCCCGGCGGGTGGAGGAGGTCCGGCGGGACTTCGTGGCCAACGTCAGCCACGAGCTCAAGACCCCGGTCGGCGCGATGGCGCTGCTCGCGGAGGCGCTGGTGGACGCGGCCGACGACCCGGAGGCGGTACGTCGCTTCGCCCGTCGGATCGAGCACGAGAGCGGGCGGCTGAGCCGGCTGGTCCAGGACGTCATCGAGCTGTCCCGGCTGCAGAGCCACGACCCGCTCCAGGCCCCGACCCTGGTCGCCCTCGACGACGTCGTTGCCGAGGCCGTCGACCGCAGCCGGGCCACCGTCGACGCCCGCCGGATCACCCTGGTCTGCGGCGGCCGTCGTGGCGTGGTCGTGCGCGGCGACGCCCGGCAGCTGGTCACCGCGCTGGGCAACCTGGTCGACAACGCCGTGCGCTACGCGCCGGAGGGGACCCGGGTCTCCGTCGCCACCGCCCTGTCCGGCACCCCCCCGACGGCGGTGGCCGAGCTCAGCGTCACCGACGAGGGGCCGGGCATCGGCGAGGTCGAGCGGGACCGGATCTTCGAGCGGTTCTACCGGGTCGACGCGGCCCGGTCGCGGGACACCGGTGGCACCGGCCTCGGACTGTCCATCGTCAAGCACGTCGCGGCCGGCCACGGCGGCGAGGCGACGGTCTGGAGCGCCGAGGGCACCGGCTCCACCTTCACCCTGCGACTCCCCGCCGCAGCCGTCTCCGAGGAGAGTGCGTGACCCGCATCCTGGTCGTCGAGGACGAGGAGTCGTTTCGCGACGCCCTCTCCTACATGCTGCGCAAGGAGGGCTTCGAAGTCGTCCTGGCCGACACCGGCCCGGCAGCCCTTGAGGAGTTCGACCGGCACGGCGCCGACCTGGTGCTGCTCGACCTGATGCTGCCCGGTCTGTCCGGCACCGAGGTGTGCCGCGCGCTGCGGGCGAGGTCCAACGTCCCCGTGATCATGCTGACTGCCAAGGACAGCGAGGTGGACAAGGTGGTCGGGCTGGAGCTCGGTGCCGACGACTACGTGACCAAGCCCTACTCCACCCGCGAGCTGCTCGCCCGGATCCGTGCGGTGCTCCGCCGACGCGGCGAGCCGGAGGACCTGGCGCCGGCGACGGTGGAGGCCGGCCCGGTGCGGCTGGACGTGGACCGGCACGTGGTGAGCGTCGCGGGCGACGAGGTCGCGATGCCGCTCAAGGAGTTCGAGCTGCTCGAGCTGCTGCTGCGCAACGCCGGCCGGGTGCTGACCCGCGGCCAGCTGATCGACCGGGTGTGGGGGTCGGACTACGTCGGCGACACCAAGACCCTCGACGTGCATGTCAAGCGGCTGCGGGCCAAGGTCGAGCCCGAGCCGGCCACCCCGCGGCACATCGTCACGGTGCGGGGGCTCGGCTACAAGTTCGAGCCCTGACCCGCCGGCTACCGGCGGTGATCACCGAGCGGCGGCGGCCGGGCACGTTGCGCGAACCGTCCGTTCTGCCTATGTCCGACATGCGGTCGGCCGTCCTAGCGTGCGACCGCAGGGGGCCGCGTCGGGGACTGGGAGGGAATCGTGACGAGGACAGCACGCGGACGGGTGGGGGCGGCGGTCGCAGCCG
>DATHAP010000191.1 GCA_035489715.1 Actinomycetes bacterium | reverse complement strand
CAGGAAGCCGACCAGCGCCTGCACCTCCGGCAGCTCGGGCACCTGTCAAGTCTGCCGCACGGGATGTCACCCGATCGGCAGAGTCCAGCACTTCCCCTGCGGGGCCGACGACTTAAGGGCACGCAGAACCGCCCCGGGACGGGCCCAGCCCGCCCCCACAGAACCGAGGACGCCGGACCGTGGACAACTCCCTCCCCCGCGTGGCCACCCCTGACGAGTCGGCCGCACCGTCGGGTCGCAACCGCTTCGCCGCTGCCATCGTCTCCGTGGCGCTCGTCCTGACCGCGTTCGTCGGGCTGGCCGCGCTCACCGCAGGGTCGGCCAATGCCACCAGCGTGGAGGACGTCTTCACCACGAAGATGAACGCCGCTCGTGCCGCGAAGGGGATCCCCAAGCTGGCCACCCGCAGCCACCTGGTGTCCGTCGCCCGGCAGTGGGCGGCCACCATGGCCAGCCAGAACAAGCTCTACCACAACCCCCAGCTGACCTCGGACGTCAACAACTGGCGCTACGTCGGCGAGAACGTCGGCTACGGCCCCGACGCGCTCACCGTGCACGTCGCCTTCATGAACTCCCCGGCGCACCGCGCCAACGTCCTCGACCGCGACTACACCGAGGTGGGCGTCGGCGCCGTCGTCCGCGACGGCCGGGTCTGGGTCGCCGAGGTCTTCCGCCGCCCGATGCGGGTCACGACCAGCTCGGTCAGCGTGGGCTTCTCCGGCAAGCTGACCTACGGCAGCACCGGTTCCTCGGTGAAGAAGGTGCAGGCCCGTCTGGGCGTGACCGCCACCGGCTACTACGGCAGCTACACCAGGTCCGCCGTCTCCCGCTTCCAGCGGTCGCTGGGCTGGCAGGGTCGCGGCAACGTCGGCCGGCACACCTGGGCACGGCTGTTCTGACTTCTCGCCGGGAGGCGAGGCGCTGGCGACGGCGCCGGTCGAGGGAGGAGGGGCCCGCGACCGGCGCCGTTCCATGGGCACGACCGGGGCGTCCCGCTGCGGCGCCACCGGTTCGGGGGCTTCCACCCCGCAGGCCGAGGCAGCAGACTGAACCCGTGACCGAGCCGGCCGGCACGCCCGCGGACGACCTCCTCGCGCTGCCCGCGAGCGGCGAGATCCTCGCGGACGCCCGAGGTGGCGGCCGCTGGATGCGGGTGACCTGGCACGACGAGGCGGACGTGGTGGTGCTGAGCCTCTGGCACGAGACCAGCTGCGTGTCCACCTTCCGGCTGCGCCGAGCCGAGGTGCCGCTGCTCGTCCACGCTCTGGTCGGCGGCCTGGCGGCTGCCCCCGCTAGCCCTCCTCGGCCCTGACGACCCGGCCGAGGGCCTCCGCCAGCGTCCGCAGCTCGGGCGCGCCCAGGTGGCCGAGGAAGTGCTCCTGGACGCCTGAGAGGTAGACCGGCGCGACCGCGCGCAGCCGGCTGCGCCCCTCGGGCGTCACGGTGGCGAACGACGACCGGCCGTCCTCCGGGTTGGGCTCGCGGCGCACCAGACCGGCCCGCTCCAGCTCGGTGACCACGCGTGAGACCCGCTCGCGGCTGAGCACCGCCCGGCTGCCCAGCTCGGTCATGCGCAGCCGTCGCTCCGGCGCTGCGTTCAGCACGAGCAGGACGTCGTACCACGGGAGCGGCAGGCCCGCCTCGGTCAGCCGGCGCTCCAGCTTCGGCACCACGGCGGCGTGCGCCCGCAGCAGCGCCGCCCAGGCGGCGATCCCCTCCGGCTCGTGAGGCACCACCGGCACCGTACCAAACAGCGTGCGTCGGCACGCACCTTGACGCGACTCCAGCGCGTCGGCTATTATGTGCGTGCGCACGCATTTTCCATTGCCCGGAACCGAGGAGCACCCGATGACCACTCTGCTGCACATCGCCGGATCCCCCCGCGGCGCCGCGTCGGAGTCCCGCGCGCTCGCCGACCTCTTCCTGCGGACGTACGCCGACGAGCACCCCGACGTCACCATCGCGGAGTGGGACATCTGGGACGGCTCGGTGCCCGAGTTCGGCGCCGCGGCGGCCGAGGGCAAGATGAACACGTTCGCCGGCATCGACCTCGAGGGCCCGTCCGTGGGCGCCTGGCGCGAGGTCACCGCCGCCTTCGAGCGCTTCGCCGCGGCCGACCAGTACCTGTTCAGCGTCCCGATGTGGAACGCGTCGGTGCCCTACAAGCTCAAGCAGCTGATCGACGTCGTCAGCCAGCCCGGCATGGTCTTCTCGTTCGACCCGGTCGAGGGCTACACCGGCCTGCTCCCTGGCCGCAGGGCCGCCGTCCTCTACACCGCGGCCATCTACGGTCCCGGCCGTGGCCCGGCCTTCGGGTCGGACTTCCAGGCGCCGTTCCTGCGCGACTGGCTCGAGTGGGTAGGCGTCCGGGACGTGTCCGAGGTGTTCTTCCGGCCCAACATCGCCACCGCGGACGCCGACGCCATGCGTGAAGTGGCCCGGCAGGAGACCCGCCAGCTGGCCAAGGCCTTCTGAGACGAGAACCGCACGAGGTCACGAGGGCACGAGGTCACGCGACCCCGGCCGCCAGCCTGCCTGTGGTGCGCGAGGGGGGAGTTGAACCCCCACACCCTTTCGGGCACACGGACCTGAACCGTGCGCGTCTGCCTATTCCGCCACTCGCGCGAGCCCGAAGAGCCTAGCACCGGCCCCGCCGTGCTCGCTGCGATGCGTACCGGCGCAGACTGAGGGGAACGAGGGGGCACGACCGGCCCGGCTACCATCGCGTGGCCGGGCGCCGCGGCGTCCGCGGCGTCCGCGCCGGCCTCGGAGCCCGCCGCCGGCTGGCGGCGCCCCACTGACCGGTGACTCGCCGGTGCGAGACGGATGGAGGTGACCGGCCCCGATGGGCGTGCTGCAACGGTTCGAGCGACGCGTCGAGGAGCTGGTGAACCGGCCCTTCGCGCGCGCCTTCAAGGCCGAGGTGCAGCCGGTCGAGATCGCCAGCGCCCTCCAGCGTGAGCTGGACGACCGGGCCGCCATCGTCGCCCGTGGCCGCACCATGGTCCCCAACGTGTTCACCGTCGGGCTCGGCGAGCACGACCACGCCCGGCTCGAGGTCTACCGCGAGGCGCTCGGCTCCGAGCTGGCCGACATGGTCCGTGAGCACGCCGAGGAGCAGCGCTACGCGTTCATCGGCCCGGTCTCGGTGGAGTTCGAGCTCGACGACGAGCTCGACACCGGTCGGTTCCACGTCCGCAGCGCCGCCGTGGCCGGGGCCACCGGGCGGACGCAGGACACGGTCAGCCACGCCGGTGCGGCCACGCCATGGGTCGAGGTGGGCTCGACGACGTACGCCCTGGCCCGGCCCTCCACCACCATCGGCCGCGGCGCCGAGGCCGACCTGCGCATCGACGACCCCGGCATCTCCCGCACCCATGCCGAGCTGCGCCGCTCAGGCGGAGACGTGACGGTCGTGGACCTCGGGTCGACGAACGGGGTGGTCGTCGACGGCGAGCGGGTCAGCGAGGCCCGGCTGCGCGAGGGCACCCGGATCGTTCTCGGCTCCACGACCGTGGTCTTCCACGAGCAGCCCGCTCGGGGTCGCTCGTGAGCGAGATGTCCGAGCTGACGCTGACGATCATCCGGCTCGGCTTCCTCGCCGTGCTGTGGATGTTCGTCCTCACGGCGGTGAGCGTCATGCGGTCCGACCTGTTCGGCCGCCGCACCGCGACCCGGCCGGCGGCCCGGAGGGCCGCGCCGGCCCCCGCCCCTGACCGCCGCGAGAAGCAGCCGAAGCCCTCGAAGGGACGGCGCGGGCAGCCCAGCTCCCTCGTCGTCACCCAGGGCGCCCTGTCCGGCACCACCGTGCGCCTCGGGGACCAGCCGGTCACGCTCGGCCGCTCGCACGAGTCGACGATCGTCCTGGACGACGACTACGTGTCCGGGCGGCACGCCCGCTTCTACCCCCGCGACGGCCAGTGGGTCGTCGAGGACATGGGCTCGACGAACGGCACCTACATCGACCGGACCAAGGTGACCACGCCCACGCCTGTGAAGATCGGCGTGCCGGTCCGCATCGGCAAGACCGTCGTCGAGCTGAGGAAGTAGCCGCGGATGGCGCTCGCACTCCGCTACGCCGCTCGGTCGGACACCGGCCTGATCAGGGCGATCAACGAGGACTCCGGCTATGCCGGGCCCCGGCTGCTCGTCATCGCCGACGGCGTCGGTGGCCACGCGGCGGGCGAGGTGGCCAGCTCGGTCGCCGTCGCGTCGATGGCCGCCCTCGACGAGGACTCGCCCGGCGGTGACCTGCTCGAGCGCCTCTCGGGCGCGGTCACCAACGCCAACCGCCACCTCCGCGACATGGTGCACGGCGACCCCGACCTCAAGGGCATGGGCACGACCCTCACGGCCCTCCTGCGCGCCGGGTCGCGACTCGGCCTGGTGCACGTCGGCGACTCGCGGGCCTACCTGCTACGCGGTGAGACGCTGCAGCAGCTGACGCACGACCACACGTTCGTGCAGACGCTCGTGGACGAGGGCCGGATCACGGCCGAGGAGGCGGACCACCACCCGCAGCGCAACCTCATCACCAACTCGCTCGACGGGCGTGAGGACATCGAGCTCGACCTGTCGGTCCGCGAGACCAAGGCGGGCGACCGCTACCTGCTGTGCAGCGACGGCCTGTCCGGCGTCGTCAGCGAGGACACCCTGCGGGACACGATGCTCGACGAGGCCGACACCGACGTGGTCGTCGAGCGGCTGGTCGACCTCGCCCTCAAGGGCGGCGGCCCCGACAACATCACGGCGATCGTGGCCGACGTGGTCGAGGTCGAGACCAAGCCACCGTCCGCGGTCCCGGTCACCGTGGGCGCGGCTGCCGAGGGAGTCGCGCAGCGCGGCCCCGGCGACACCCCCGCCGGCAAGGCAGCCGCGCTCAGGCCGCCGCCGGAGGGCGGGCCGGGCGACGAGGACACCGGGCCGGAGCCGCGACGACGGCGCACCGGTCGGCTGCTCCTCGCCCTGCTGGTGCTGCTCCTCCTCGCCGGCGTCGGCGGCTACGGCGCCTACCGCTGGTCGCAGACGCAGTACTACGTCGGTGCCGAGGGCAGCAGCGTCGCGATCTTCCGCGGCCTCACCCAGGACGTCGGCCCGATCGCCACCTCCGAGCTGTACAGCGACGAGGACATCGCGCTGGGCGACCTGCCGCCCTACCAGCAGCAGCGGGTCCTGGCCGACATCCCCACCTCGGGGCTCACCGACGCCCGCCGCATCGTCGCCACGCTGCGCGAGCAGGCGGAGCTCTGCCGCGAGCAGGCCGCCGCGGCGGCCTCGCCCAGCCCGTCCGCCAGCCCGAGCGCCACCGCGACCGCCGGCGCTGACGGGGCGAGCCCGAGCGCCAGCCCGGAACCCAGCGCCAGCCCGACACCCAGCCCGACCGGCAGCACGGACGGCGGCGCCTCGGCCGCCGACTGCGGGGAGGGCTCGTGAGCCCCGAGCGCGCCGCCGGCCGGCCCACCGGCCGGGGCACCGAGCTCGTCCTGCTGGTGTTCTCGCTGGCGCTCTCGATGGCCGCCTACGCCTCGGTGGGGCTCGCGCACGACGGCCAGCTGCCGGCAGGGATGCTCGGCTACGGCGCGGGGCTGGCGCTGCTGTTCGGCGCGGCGCACATCGTGCTGCGCCGCTTCGCGCCGTACGCCGACCCGGTGCTCCTCCCGGCCGTCACGGCCATCAACGGGCTGGGGCTGGCGGTCATCCACCGCCTGGACCTCGCCTACGCCGACCGGGCGGAGTCCCTCGGCACCGACGTCCCCTCCGCCGCGGCACCCGCCCAGCTGACCTGGACCGCGGTAGGTGTCGCGCTCTTCGTGGCCGTCCTGCTGCTCGTGCGCGACCACCGGGTGCTCCAGCGGTTCACCTACACCGCGATGGTCATCGGTCTCGGGCTGCTGCTCCTGCCGCTGCTGCCGCTGATCGGCACCACGATCAACGGCGCCCGGATCTGGATCCGGCTGCTGGGCTTCTCGTTCCAGCCCGGCGAGCTCGCCAAGATCGTGCTGCTGGTGTTCTTCGCCGGCTACCTGGTCGTCAAGCGCGACGTCCTGGCGCTGGCGGGGCGCCGGGTGGCCGGCATCGACCTGCCCCGGGCCCGCGACCTCGGGCCGGTCCTGGTGGCGTGGGCGGCCAGCCTCGGCGTGCTGGTCTTCGAGCGTGACCTGGGCACGTCGCTGCTCTTCTTCGGGGTGTTCATCGCCATGCTGTACGTCGCCACCGAGCGGCTGTCCTGGCTGCTCATCGGCGTCGCACTCTTCCTCAGCGGGTCCTTCCTCGCCTGGACGCTGTTCGGTCACGTCCGGGAGCGCGTCGACATCTGGCTCAACGCGTTCGCGCCGCGCAACGTCAACGACGACAGCTACCAGCTGGTGCAGGGGCTGTTCGGCATGGGGACCGGCGGCCTGCTCGGCAAGGGACTCGGCCAGGGCCGGCCGGAGATCGTGCCCTACGCGCAGACGGACTTCATCGTCGCCGCCATCGGGGAGGAGCTCGGGCTGGCCGGGCTGATGGCGGTGCTCGTCCTCTACGCGATCGTCGTGCAGCGCGGCCTGCGCACCTCGATCGCGGTCCGGGACTCGTTCGGCAAGCTGCTCGCAGCCGGCCTCGCCTTCTCGATCGCGCTGCAGGTGTTCGTCGTCGTCGGTGGTGTGACCCGGCTGATCCCGCTGACCGGCCTGACGATGCCGTTCCTGTCCTACGGCGGCTCGTCCCTCGTCGCCAACTGGGCGATCGTCGCGCTGCTCCTGCGGATCAGCGACGCCGCGCGGCGTCCGGCGCCGCCGCCCGCGGTCTCCCTGCAGGACGCGAAGACCCAGGTAGTGCGGGTGAGCCCGCGATGAACGCACCGCTGCGCCGGCTGTCCGTCGCCGTCATGCTGCTGTTCGGGCTGCTGCTGCTCAACGTCAACTACCTGCAGGTGGTCCGCGCCGAGGACCTGCACAACGACAGCAACAACCCGCGGCTGATCGCCGAGGAGTACTCCCGGGAGCGCGGCCCGATCCTGGTCGCGGGCAAGCCGGTCGCCTTCAGCGAGGAGACCGACGACCGGCTCAAGTACCTCCGGCGGTACTCCGACGGCGAGCTCTATGCACCGGCGACCGGCTTCTACTCGCTGGTCTACGGGTCCAGCGGCATCGAGCGGGAGGCCAACTCGATCCTGGCCGGCACCGACGACGCGCTGTTCGTCCGACGGGTCATCGACCTGCTGACGGGGGCGTCGCCCAAGGGCGGCAGCGTCGCCCTCACCCTGGACCCGCAGGCCCAGAGGGCAGCGTTCGACGGCCTGGCCGGCCGCCGGGGGGCCGTCGTCGCGATCGACCCCACGACCGGGGCGATCCTCGCGCTGGCGACCAGCCCGTCGTACGACCCGAACCTCCTCGCGTCGCACTCGCCCGCCGAGGTGCGCCTCAACTACGAGCGGCTGGACCGCAAGGCGTCGCGACCGATGCTCGACCGCGCGCTGCGCCAGACCTACCCGCCGGGCTCGACGTTCAAGATCGTGACCTCGGCCGCCGCACTCGAGAGCGGGCGCTACAACCCGGACTCGCCGGTCTACGGCGGCGCCGCGCTCGACCTGCCGCAGACCGACGCGCCGCTGCCGAACTTCGACGGCCTGCCCTGCTTCGGCGGCGACCCCACGCTGACCGAGGCGCTGATGCGGTCCTGCAACGCGGCCTTCGGCAAGATCGGACTCGAGCTCGGCGACGACGCGCTCCGCGCGCAGGCCGAGAAGTTCGGGTTCAACCAGGCGTTCGAGGTGCCGATGCGCAGCGTCGCGAGCTACTTCCCGGAGGACCCCGACCTGCCGCAGACCGCGCAGTCCGCCATCGGCCAGTTCGACGTGCGGGCCACCCCGCTGCAGATGGCGATGGTGGCGGCCGCGGTGGCCAACCGCGGGGTGCTCATGGCGCCGTACCTCGTGCAGGAGGTGCAGGCCCCGGACCTGTCGGTCATCGACAGCGCGCGCCCCCGCGAGGTGGACACGGCGATCAGCCCGCAGACCGCGGCCGAGCTGGCCGAGATGATGACCCAGGTCGTCGACGCAGGCACCGGCACCAACGCGCAGATCCCGGGCGTCAAGGTGGCCGGCAAGACCGGCACCGCGCAGCAGGGGGAGGGCCGCAAGCCGCACGCCTGGTTCGTGTCGTTCGCGCCGTCCGACACCGAGGCTCAGGTGGCCGTCGCGGTGGTGCTCGAGGACGGCGGCGGCGCCGCGGAGGTGAGCGGCAACCAGCTCGCCGCGCCGATCGCCCGGGCCGTCATGGAGGCGGTGCTGCAGCGGTGACCCTCGCGGCGGACCACGTCCTGGGCGGCCGCTACCGGCTCGTCGACCGGATCGCCGGCGGCGGCATGGGGGAGGTGTGGCGCGGCCGGGACGACGTGCTCGGCCGCGAGGTGGCGGTCAAGGTCCTCCGCCGCGCCTACGCAGACGACCCGGTGTTCCTGGCGCGGTTCCAGGCCGAGGCCCGGCACACGGCCAACCTCTCGCACCCCAACATCGCCGCCGTCTACGACTTCGGCGAGGGCGACGCCGGGCAGCCGGGCGAGCCGGGCAGTCCCTTCTTGGTGATGGAGCACGTGCCGGGCGAGCCGCTGTCCTCGCTGATCAGCCGGGAGGGCCGGCTCGACCCGGGCCGCACCATGCACCTCGTCGGGCAGGCCGCGCTCGGGCTGCAGGCAGCGCACGACGCCGGCGTGATCCACCGCGACGTCAAGCCGGGCAACATCCTGGTCATGCCCGGCGGCGAGGTGAAGATCACCGACTTCGGTATCGCGCGGGCGGCCAACTCGGTCCCGCTGACCCAGACCGGCGCGATCATGGGGACCGCCTACTACATCTCGCCCGAGCAGGCGAGCGGTCATTCGGTCACCCCCGCCAGCGACGTCTACTCCCTCGGCATCGTGGCCTACGAGTGCCTCACCGGGCGGCGCCCGTTCGCCGGCGACACCCCGGTCAGCGTGGCGCTGGCCCAGGTGAGCAAGGAGCCGCCGGCCCTGCCGGACACGGTCCCGGCACCGGTCCGCGACCTGGTGATGCGGATGCTGGCCAAGGACCCGCAGCACCGGCCGGCACCGGCCGGCCGGCTGGGCACGGAGGCGCTGGCGCTGCGCGCGATGAGTACCGGACCGGCCGCAGCGGACCCCGCGGAGGACCTGACCGGCGTGACCCGGGTGCTCACGCCGGAGCACGTGGCGACCGGCTCGGACACGCCGCCGGCGGGGACCGCCCGGGGTGGCCCGGGCGCTCCTGGCGGCGGCCAGCGCGACCCCGACACCGACCCGGGCTTCCGCCTGCCCGACCCGTCCGGTCGGCCGCGCTGGCTGGTGCCGGCCCTGGTGCTCGCGGCCGCGGCCGTCGCGGTGCTCCTGCTGGTCCGGTCGTGCGGCAGCGACCCCGACGGGGCGGTCTCGGCAGCCGACCGGCCGACGTCCGCCGAGGCCACCGCGCCCACCACGGTCGATGTGGCGGAGCAGGACTACCTGGGACGCTCGGTCGCCGACGTGCGCACCGAGCTCGAAGGACTCGGTCTCACCGTCGACGTCCAACGCACGGCTGGAGGCGGTCCGGTCGGTACGGTGCAGGGGGTCGCACCCACCGGGACGGTGGAGGCCGGGAGCCTGGTCACGCTCGACGTGGTGGCCGCCACGCCCGACCAGGGACCCGGTGCCGACGACGACAACGGCGACGGCACCAAGGGGAAGGGCAAGGGCGGGGACAACGGCGGGGACAAGGGCAAGGGCAACGACAAGAGGAAGGGCGACGCGTGAGCACCGCAGTGCCGGCGCAGCTGGGCGGTCGATACGAGATCGGGGAGCTGCTGGGACGCGGAGGCATGGCCGAGGTCCACCTGGGCCGTGACAGCCGGCTGGGCCGCACCGTCGCCGTCAAGATGCTGCGCCCCGACCTGGCCCGCGACCCGTCGTTCCAGGCCCGGTTCCGCCGCGAGGCCCACTCCGCGGCCTCCCTCAACCACCCCGCGATCGTCGCCGTCTACGACACCGGCGAGGACGAGTTCGCCGGCAACCCGGTGCCCTACATCGTCATGGAGTACGTCGAGGGGTCGACGCTGCGCGAGCTGCTGTCCTCCGGCAACCGGCTGGTCCCCGAGCGAGCGATGGAGATCACCGACGCGGTCCTGGCCGCGCTGGCCTACAGCCACCAGCAGGGCATCGTGCACCGTGACATCAAGCCGGCCAACGTCATGCTCACCCGCTCCGGCGACGTGAAGGTCATGGACTTCGGCATCGCCCGCGCCGTGGCCGACAGCGGCGCCACGATGACCCAGACCTCCGCGGTGATCGGCACGGCGCAGTACCTCTCCCCGGAGCAGGCGCGCGGCGAGCAGGTCGACGCACGCAGCGACATCTACTCCACCGGCTGCCTGCTCTACGAGCTGCTGACCGGGCGCCCGCCGTTCGTCGGCGACTCCCCGGTCTCCGTCGCCTACCAGCACGTGCGCGAGGAGCCGGCGCCGCCGTCGAGCGTGGATCCGGACCTGCCGCGCAACGCCGACGCGATCGTCCTCAAGGCCCTCACCAAGGACCGGGAGCGCCGCTACCAGACCGCCGACGAGATGCGCCGCGACATCGCGGCCGCCCAGGCCGGCCGGACCGTGGCCGCGCCGGTCGTCCCCGCGGACGCCACCCAGGCGATGGGCCGCACCGACGTCCTGCCGGGCACCGCCACCTACCCGGCGGCGACGCCGCCGGACGACCGCAAGGGCGGCCGGGCGTTCGGCTACGCGCTGCTGGCCCTGGCCGTCATCGCCGTCTTCGTGCTCGCCGCGCTGTTCGGCCGCGAGATCTTCTCCGGGGGCGGCGGGGAGACCGTGCGGGTGCCGGACGTCACCGGGCTGACCGCGCAGCAGGCGCGCAACGAGCTGCAGGCGGTCAACCTCGAGCTGGGCGAGGTCACCGAGGAGGAGGACGAGCAGGTCCCCGAGGGCAACATCATCGACCAGACACCCGAGTCGGCCACCGAGGTCGAGGAGGGCGACACCGTCGACGTGACCGTCTCGGCCGGCGTCGCCGAGACCAGCGTGCCGCAGATCGTCGGGCTCAGCCTCGACGAGGCGTCGCAAGCGCTGCGCGAGGCCGGCCTGAAGGTCGGCGACACCACCCCGGTCCCGTCGAAGGACCCGCAGGGGACGGTGCGGCGGGTGGAGCCGGGTGAGGGCGAGACCGTCCCCGAGGGCAGCACGGTCGACATCCGCTACGCGAGCGGCCAGAACCGGGTGCCTGACGTCACCGGCCTCTCCGGGGACCAGGCGGCGGCCGAGATCGAGGACGCCGGGTTCCAGCCGTCGGAGCGCACCGAGGAGACCGACCAGGCGGCCCCGGGCACCGTGGTCTCCCAGTCGCCCGGAGCCGGCGAGGCCCGCCGGCTCGGGTCCACGGTGACCTACACCGTCGCCGAGGCGCCCCCGACGCCCACCGAGACACCCACACCGACGCCGACGCCGACACCGACGGACACCAGCTCGCCGTCGACCTCGGTGGTGCCCTAGGCGCTGCGGACCACCGGCGCCAGGCCCTCGGCCCGCGCCGCCGCCGCCGGGTCACCGCACGCGACCAGCCAGGACGCGAGCAGCCGGTGGCCGCCCTCGGTCAGGACCGACTCGGGGTGGAACTGCACGCCCTCGAGGGCCAGGTCGCGGTGGCGCAGCGCCATCACGACACCGCCCTCGGTGCGGCCGGTGACCTCGAGCTCGGGCGGGAGCGAGTCCGGTCGGACGGACAGCGAGTGGTAGCGGGTCGCGGTGAAGGGGCTGGGCAGCCCGGCGAGCACGCCCGCCCCCTCGTGCAGCACCGCGCTGGTCTTGCCGTGCAGCAGCTCCGGAGCCTGCTCGACGATGGCGCCGTAGGCAGCCGCGATCGCCTGGTGCCCCAGGCAGACGCCGAGCACCGGGACCGTTCCGGCGCACCCCCGGACGATGTCGATGCAGGCGCCGGCGCGTTCCGGCGTGCCGGGGCCGGGGCTGAGCAGGACACCGTCGTAGCCCAGCGCCTCGTCCGGCCCCACCTCGTCGTTGCGCAGCACCGTGCAGTCGGCACCCAGCTGGGCGAGGTACTGCACGAGGTTGAAGACGAAGCTGTCGTAGTTGTCGACGACGAGGATCCGCAGGCTGCTAGCAGGGGTCGGGGACGTCATGCTCGGGCCCTCACTCATCGACCGTGACCTTGAGGAACGGCAGCGACTGCTCGGCCCAGGGGAAGACCCGGGTGAAGAGCAGCAGCACGACGGCGACGACGATCGCCGCGGCGAGCACGATCCGGAACGGCAGCGAGCCGGGCAGGTGACGCCAGATCCACGCGTACATCAGGCGTCCGCCCGCAGCTCGGCGGGCTGTCCCGCAGCCTTGGACCGGCGGCTGTCCAGGTGCCCCCAGACGATCAGCCGCTCGGTCGACGCCCAGCGCGGGTTGCACGTGGTGAGCGTGATCAGTCGTTCGGTGGGGACGGCGTCCGGCCGGCCCGGGACCGGCTCGATGACCCACGTGTCGGTGGGCTGCACGATCTTGGTGCGGTCGATCACGTAGACGTACCAGTCCTCCTGGGTCTCGACCACGACGGCGTCGCCCTTGCGCACCTCGTCCAGGTAGGCGAACGGCTCCCCGTGGGTGGCCCGGTGGCCGGCGACGGCGAAGTTGCCCACCTCACCCGGGAGCACGGTCTTGGGGTAGTGCCCGACGCCCTTCGCCAGGTCGTCGAGCGACACGCCCTCCACCACCGGCACCGAGTACCTCCTGCCGAGCCGGGGGATGTGCATGAACGCGAAGCCCTCGCCGAAGTCGGTGACCCGCCCCACGGCACCGGTCCGGCCGCTCGCCGCGGGGCGCTGCCAGTCGTCGCGGATCTGGTCGCTGACCCCGTCCTGCGCGCGGTTGGCCTCGAAGTTGGTCCACACCAGCTGGTAGGTGACGAAGAGCAGCAGCACCAGGCCGGCGGTGACGAACAGCTCACCGACGCCGCGCGTCGCGGTGCGGACGGCGCTCACCCCGGTCCTGCGTGCAGGAGGTCGAGCGATCCGTCATAGCCCGGCAGTCGTACGTCGTCCAGCTCCTCGGTCCCGTAGTCGAGGCCGTACGTGTCGGCGTAGTAGAGGTACAGCTGCACTCCCGGAGAGGTGTCCAGGGCCTCGGACAGCCGCTGGGGGTCGCCGATGGCCGTGACGTGGTAGGGCGGAGAGTAGAGCCGGCCTTGGAGGATCAGCGTGGCGCCCACGCACCGGACCGCGCTGGTGCTGACCACCCGCTGGTCCATGATCTGCAGCGCCTCGGCGCCACCCGCCCACAGCGCGTTGACGACCGCCTGGAGGTCCTGCTGGTGGACCACCAGGTCGTCCGGGCTGGTGTCCTCGGGCAGGACCCGGTCACCGGACCGGGGCGCGTCGTCCAGCGTGACCCGCAGGCCTGGCCCGCGGACCGCCCTGGTGCCGGCCACCAGCTCGAGGGCCCGCGAGCGGCGCGCCACGGCGGCGACCCGGCGGTCGGTCGTGCCCGCCTGCTCGGTGGCGACCCGGACCTCCTGGCGCAGCCGGTCCACCCGCTCCGAGGTGTCGTCCGCGCGGCTCTGCTCGGCCCGGATCAGGTCGGCCAGGTCGCTGCGCGACCCGCCGCGCAGGTCGGCACCCTGCGAGACGCCCGCGCTGGTCGCGAACAGGATGCCGGCGGTGGCGAACGCGACGGGAGCAGCGACGCGCCACACGACGGACACGCTCACCTCCCGCCCCGGGCGGGGCCGTCCCGCCGCTACGCTGACCTCCTCGAGGCCCGCGCCCGTACGCTAACCGACGAACGAGCGCCGCCGTTGGTGCCGTCCGGGCGATGGCCGCGCTGGTCGACACAGTCGGCGCCCTGCCGCCGCCGAGCAAGGAAGAGAGAGGTCCGGTGCCCAAGTCCCGCAGCCGCCGCCGCTTCGCGTTCACCCCGCCCAACGAGCGCTCCGACGCGGTACGCATCGGCAGCCCGCGCTGGCTCGCCCCCCTCATGGTCACCTGCTTCGTGGTCGGCCTGCTCTGGGTGGTCGTGTACTACGTCACCCAGACCGACTACCCGATCGGCAGCATCGGCCTGTGGAACATGGCGATCGGCTTCGGTCTCATCGTCGTCGGCTTCATCCTGTCGACCCGCTGGAAGTGAACGGGCGGCCACCGGCACCCGTCCGCCCGGCGAACACGGGCTGACCAGCCGAAACACACCGGTGTAATCCGTCCACACCCGTTGTCCCCAATGTGGACAACCCGCCTAGAGCCGCTCCAGGACCGTGGCGTCGGCCATCCCGCCGCCCTCGCACATCGTCTGCAGCCCCCACCGCCCGCCGGTGGCAGCCAGGTGGTGCAGGAGCGTCGTCATCAGCCGGGCGCCGGAGCCGCCGAGCGGGTGGCCCAGGGCGATGGCTCCTCCGCGCGGGTTGACCCGCGCCGGGTCGGCCCCGGTCTCCGCCAGCCAGGCCCCGACGACCGACCCGAACGCCTCGTTCACCTCGAACACGTCGATCTCGTCCAGGCCGAGCCCGGCCCGCTGCAGCACCCGCGCCGTCGCCGCGATCGGAGCCGTCAGCATGGTGACCGGGTCGACGCCTGCTCGGGACACGGCGTGCACCCGGGCCAGCGGACGCCAGCCGTGCCGGGCCGCCACCTCGCTTGTCGTCACCAGCAGCGCGGCGGCACCGTCGGAGATCTGCGACGAGTTGCCGGCCGTGACCACGCCGTCCTCGCGGAACACCGTGCGCAGCCCGGCCAGGGTCTCGAGGTCGGTGCCGCGGCGGATGCCCTCGTCGACCGCCACACCGGCGACCGGGGCCAGCTCCGGCTCGACCGAGCCGCTGTCGGTGGCCTCGGCCGCCCGGGCGTGGCTGCGTACGGCGATCTGATCGACGTCGGTGCGGGACAGCGCCCAGCGCTCGGCCACGATCTCGGCGCTCACGCCCTGCGGGACCAGCCCGTCGTCGTAGCGGGCGCTCATCCGGGGGCCGAAGGGCAGGCCGGGCCCCTGGGTGATGGTGCACAGCATGGGCACCCGGCTCATCGACTCGACCCCGCCGGCGACCGCGACGTCGTAGTGCCCGGCCACCACGCCCGCGGCCGCCACGTGCACCGCCTGCTGCGAGGACCCGCACTGCCGGTCGACAGTCATCCCGACCACGTCCTCGGGCCATCCCGCTGCGAGGACCGCGTTGCGGGCGACGTTGACGGCCTGTTCACCGGTCTGGGAGACGCAGCCCCACACGACGTCGTCGACGACGGCCGGGTCAAGACCGGTGCGGGCGGCGAGTGCCTCCAGGACGTGCGCGGACAGGTCCACCGGGTGGACGCCGGCCAGCCCGCCGCCGCGACGTCCCACCGGGGTGCGCACCGCGTCGACGACCACCGCGTCCCGAGCCGGTCCCACTCCCTAGCCTCCTTGCAGGTCCGCGGTCCGCCACACGACGATGCCGACCATCACCAGCACGATGAGCGCGATCCCGGCGGCCTGCACCAGGTTGCGCCGCCGGGTCGGCGCGTAGGCGATCGACGCGGCGACGAGGCCGCCCGTGACCAGGCCGCCGAGGTGCGCGCGCCAGTCGATGTTGGGGACCAGGAAGCCGTAGGCCAGGTTGATCGCCAGCAGCATGAGGACCGGCGTGTTGCTGCGGCCGAGCCGCCGGTTGATGACCAGGTAGGCCCCGAGGAGCCCGAAGACAGCGCCCGACGCCCCCAGCGACGGCTGGACCGGGGAGGCGAAGGCGTAGGACAGCGCGCTGCCCCCGAGAGCGGAGACGACGTACAGCACGATGAACCGCAGCCGGCCGAGGGCGGCCTCGAGCTGGGGGCCGAAGAGGTAGAGCGCGTACATGTTCAGCAGCAAGTGCACGATGCCGCCGTGCAGGAAGGCGGAGGTGAGCAGCCGGTAGTACTCGCCGGCCGCAACCCCGATCACCGGGTCGCCGAACGGGGGAGGTGGCACCGCGCCGATGTCGTAGAACCGCCGGGTGAAGTCGTCGGAGACCTGCTGGAGGACGTACGCGACGACGTTGACGGCGATGAGCACCTTGCTCACCCAGCCGGGGTCGTCGGTGACCCGGCCGCCGAAGAGGGTGCGGGCGGTCCGGACCTCCTTGTTGCCCGACTTGACGCACTCCGGGCACTGGAAGCCGACCGACGCCGGGACCATGCAGTCCGGGCAGATCCGCCGCTCGCACCGGACGCAGCGGACGTAGGCCTCGCGGTCCGGGTGGCGGTAGCAGGTGGCGGGCTCGGCCGACGACGTGCCGGGCGCCGAGCCCTCCGGGGGTTGCGCGGTCACCGGGTCAGGCGTCGCGCCGCTCGACCTCGATGGTGTCGATCACGACGTCCTCGACCGGCCGGTCCATCCCGCCGGTGGAGGTGCCGGCGATCGCGTCGACCACCTGCCGGCTGCTGCCGTCGGCCACCTCGCCGAAGATCGTGTGGCGCCGGTTGAGGTGCGGCGTGGGGCCGACCGTGATGAAGAACTGCGAGCCGTTGGTGCCCGGGCCCGCGTTGGCCATCGCGAGCAGGTAGGGCCGGTCGAACTGCAGCTCGGGGTGGAACTCGTCGGCGAAGCGGTAGCCGGGGCCGCCGGTGCCCGTCCCGAGGGGGTCGCCGCCCTGGATCATGAAGCCGGAGATGACCCGGTGGAAGACCGTCCCGTCGTAGAGGCGGTCGCTGCTCTTCTGACCGGTGCGGGGGTCGACCCACTCGCGCTTGCCCTCGGCCAGCTCGGTGAAGTTGGCGACGGTCTTGGGCGCGTGGTTGGGGAAGAGCTTCACCTCGATGTCGCCGTGGTTGGTCTTCAGGGTGGCGTAGAGCTCCTCGGCCACGGTGCCTCTTCTCGTCCTCGGGCGGGGGTGACAGGGCACTGCCAGGCACCACGCCGACGTGTGGGGGAATGGCCATCCTCGCACGGTCGGGCACGGGCGCCACCCGCGGGAGGCCTCCGGTTTCGGCAGGAGGATGCTGGGCAGGACCGCACTACGCCGATCGCATCCGACCGGGAGGTTCTCCGTGTCCCGCACCCTCACCCTGCGCAAGAGCAAGAGCCGCCCCGTCGCCGTCGCGACCAAGGACTGGGCCGCCCCCAAGGTCGAGACCGCGAGGGACTGGGCCGCCCCCAAGGTCGAGAGCGGGGTCGACAAGGTCAAGACCGACGTGCTGCCGGTGGTGGCCGGCGCGGTCACCGCGGCGCTGGCCGCGTCGGAACCGGTGCGCACCGAGGCCGCCTCCCGGGGGAGTGCCGCCCTGGCCGCCCTGAAGGGTGAGGTCGAGGCCCCGAAGCCCAAGAAGCACCGCCTCCGCAAGTTGTTCCTGCTGGCCACCGTCCTGGGTGCGGCCTATGCCGGCTGGAAGGCCTGGGCGTCCCAGCAGCAGAGCGATGACCCGGTCTCGCCGTGGACGTCGGACAGCGGCACGACGTCCATGAGCACCGTCTCGCCGGTGCGGCCGGCGACCGACGACCCGGGCGGTGCCGGCCCGGACGAGGCCCTCGCCGACGCGGTCGACGAGGCGACGGCGGTGGAGGACGGCTCGCCGGCGGCGACCGAGCCGGTGATCGAGCCGGTCACCCCGGGCAACGCCAAGAAGGTATCGGACGCCGCCAGCAAGGGCGCCACCAAGAAGAGCTGACGGCCAGCAACGGTCGGCCGCTCAGTCGTCGGTCGTCGCCGGGCTGGGCCGGGGGCAGTCCCGGGCTGCAGCCGACACGGCGCCGCCGTGGTTGTCGTTCTCGCCGCCGGTCGCGTCGCTGCGGGCCACCGCCGACACGCACCGGCCGTGCAAGCCCTGCGCCCCGTCGGCACCGGTCTTCGCCGTCTCCGGCTTGCCGGTCTTGTCCGGCCGGTCGGCCTTGTCCGCCTCGCCGGTCTTCTCCGGCTTGCCGGCGTCGGAGGGTCGACCCGCGTCGGTGGGCCGCCCGGTGGCCTGCGTGCTGTCCGGGGTCTCGGACCCGTCGGCCACCGTGCGCACCTCGCTGACCCCGTCCAGGCCCGGCGCCCCGGCGACCGCCCAGGCCCCGCCGATCCCGCCCAGGAGCGCCGCGGCCACCAGCAGGGTCGTGGTGCGACCGCGGGCAGCGAGCGACTGGAACAGACCCGGCGACATCACGACTCCCAGGGGCGGGGGCTGCCGCACGGCAGACCGGCCCGACCGTTCATCGTCAGCAGAGGTGGATCGTTACGCCGCCGCTGGGCGCGACGTGGTCAGAGGGTGGAGACGAGGGGACTTGAACCCCTAACCCCCGCCTTGCAAAGGCGGTGCTCTGCCAGTTGAGCTACGTCCCCTGGTCGGTCGACCCGGCGCCCGGGCTCAGGGGCGGTCCGTGACCTCGGCCCAGAGGTCCTGCTCGGCCTCGCGGTCGGCCTGGATCTTGCGATAGGCGACGACGCCTCCGACGGCCGCGATGACGGCCACGAGCAGCTTCTTGGACATCCGGATCCCCTGACCTCGGGTGGCCCGCCCACCCGGTCGGGACCAGGGGCGGGGGAGTGGGCCTAAGTGGACTTGAACCACTGACCTCTGCCTTATCAGGGCAGCGCTCTAACCAACTGAGCTATAGGCCCGCGCGCCGCGAAAGACTACCCCACCGCGTGCGGGGCGACCCAACCGATCCGCGCCCTGCGACCGGGCTCAGACGTCCTCGGTGAAGGTCACGTGCAGCCCGCCGACCAGGCTCGCCGCCATGTTGTAGAGGAAGGCCGCCAGGGTGCAGAGGGCGGTCATCAGCACGACGTTGACGACCGCCAGCACCAGGGTCAGGGAGAGCACCCTGCTCAGGCCGACGTAGTCGAGGATGTCGACGCCCTGGGCGTTGTCGCTGGAGCGGGTGATGCTCTCGACGGTGCCGCCGACGGAGTCGAAGACCCCCATGGTGTCCAGCACCGACCACACGACGAAGACCGCCACGACGGCCACCACCGCGAGGGCCACGGCGAGCAGGAAGGAGAGCTTCATGACCGACCACGGGTCGACCCGGGCCAGGACCAGCCGGGCCTTCCGGGCCCGCGGCCGACCGGCCGGGCGGGACGTGGTCGTGGCGGGCGCGGCGTCGCGGACCGGAGGCATGGTGGCCGTCGGCTGACCGCCGGCGCTGCGCCACGCCTCGCTCGGAGCGTTGGGCGAGCTCACTCGTCGGACCCCTCTTCAGCCGGCGACCCGTCCGCCGCGCCCGTCTCGGGTGCGGCCGGCAGGTCGGTCTCGTCCACCTCGTCCACCTCGTCGACGACTGCCCGCTCGGCGTTGCGGGCGATCGCCACCACGGTGTCATTCTCCCCCAGCGAGACGAACCGCACTCCCATGGTGACACGTCCGGTCGGGTTGACCTCCCCGACCGACACCCGGGTCACCCCGCCGGACGCCTTGATGGTGAAGACCTCGTCGCTCTCGTCGACCACCAGCGCCCCCACCAGGGAGCCCCTGGCTTCGGAGAACTTCATGGCCTGGATGCCGGAGCCGCCCCGGCCCTGGATGCGGTACTCACCCAGGTCGGAGCGCTTGGCGAAGCCCGCGTCGGTGACCGTGAAGACGGTGGCCCCGGGCCGGGCGACCTCCATCACCAGCAGCTCGTCGTCGCCCTTGAAGGTCATGCCCTTGACGCCGGAGGTGGCCCGGCCCATCGGGCGCAGGGAGTCGTCGGTCGCGGTGAAGCGGACCGACATCGCCTTGCGGCTGACCAGCAGGAGGTCGTCGTCGGCCGACACCAGCCGCGCCGAGATCAGCTCGTCGCCCACCCCGTCCTCGTCCTCACGCAGGTTGATGGCGATCAGGCCGCCGGTGCGGTTGGAGTCGTACTCGGTGAGCCGGGTCTTCTTCACCAGGCCCCGCTTGGTCGCCAGCACCAGGAACGGTGCGACCTCGTAGTCCTTGAGGTCGATGATCTGCGCGATCGTCTCGTCGGGCTGGAACGCGAGCAGGTTGGCCACGTGCTGCCCGCGGGCGTCCCGGCCCGCGTCGGGCAGCTGGTAGGCCTTCGCCCGGTAGACCCGGCCCTTGTTGGTGAAGAACAGGATCCAGTGGTGCGTGGTCGTCACGAAGAAGTGCTCGACCAGGTCGTCCTGGCGCAGCTGGGCACCGCGCACGCCCTTGCCGCCACGTCGCTGCGCCCGGTAGAGGTCGGTGCGGGTCCGCTTCGCATAGCCACCACGGGTGATGGTGACGACGACGTCCTCCTCCGGGATGAAGTCCTCGGCGGACATGTCGCCCTCGTAGGGCACCAGCTGGGTACGGCGCTCGTCACCGTACTTCTCGACGATCTCGGCGAGCTCGTCGCGAACGATCTGCCGCTGGCGCTCCTCCGACGCGAGGATCGCGGTGTACTCCTCGATCTCGCGCATCAGCTGCTCGTAGCGGTCCTCGATCTCCTGCCGCTCCAGGGCGGCCAGGCGGCGCAGCTGCATGTTGAGGATCTCGACGGCCTGGATCTCGTCGATCTCGAGCAGCTCGATCAGCCCGTCGCGGGCCGCCTCGGCCGACGCGCTCGCCCGGATCAGGGCGATGACCTCGTCGATGCGCTCCAGCGCCTTGAGCAGGCCGCGCAGGACGTGTGCCCGCCGCTCCGCCTCGGCGAGCAGGTAGCGGGTGCGCCGGACGATGACCTCGATCTGGTGCGTGGTCCAGTGCCGGATGAAGGCGTCGAGGGCGAGGGTGCGCGGCACGCCGTCGACCAGCGCGAGCATGTTGCAGCCGAAGGTGTCCTGCAGCTGGGTGTGCTTGTAGAGGTTGTTGCGCACGACGCTGGCGACCGCGTCGCGCTTCAGCACGACGACCAGCCGCATGCCGGTGCGCGAGGACGAGTCGTCGCGAAGGTCGGCGATGCCCTGGACCTTGCCGCTGTCGGCGAGCTCGGCGATCTTGCGCGCGAGGGCGTCGGGGTTGACCTGGTAGGGCAGCTCGGTGATGACGAGGACGGTCCGGCCGCGGTTGTCCTCCTCGACCTCCACGACGGCGCGCATCGTGACCGACCCACGGCCGGTGGTGTAGGCGTCGCGGATGCCGTTGGTGCCGACGATCAGGCCCTTGGTCGGGAAGTCGGGACCCTTGATCCGCTCGAGCAGCGCGGCGAGCAGGTCCTCGTGCGAGGCGTCGGGGTGGTCCAGGTGCCACATCACGCCAGACGCGACCTCGCGCAGGTTGTGCGGCGGGATGTTGGTGGCCATGCCGACCGCGATGCCGCCGGACCCGTTGACCAGCAGGTTGGGGAAGCGCGCCGGCAGCACCGACGGCTCCTGCTGACGGCCGTCGTAGTTCGGCGAGAAGTCGACCGTGTCCCGGTCGATGTCGCGCACCATATCCATCGCGAGCGGCGCCAGCCGGCACTCGGTGTTGTGGCTGACGATCCCGTTGGTGATGAAGGCGTGGTCCTCCGTGTCGACGCGGAAGGACCAGACCGGTGCGACGCCGGCGTGCCTGACCTCGGCGACCTCGGCGTAGTAGTAGCGCCCGTCAACGAGGGGTTCGACCACCCGACGGGCTTCGTCGTTCTGCACGTGCGACCAGATCAGCTCGCCGTCGTGTTCCCACCGTTCGATGCGGTCGATGTTGTGGTACTTCAACCAGGACCGGCTCGCCCCTGCGGCCGGCCCAGCCGAGCGCAGGTAGTCGCCGACGAACGGCACCTGATCGCTCGAGAGCGAGGCGCTCGTCGCCGGGATCGAAGCCAGGATCCGAGTCAGCTTCAGCTGCTTGCGGCCGAGGAAGCCGACCCGGTTCGCGAAGAGTCGAGCGTCGCGCCGGTTGCCGATGTAGACCTTGTACTCTCCTGTGGCTTGTCGACACTGGCGCGAGACGATCCCGAACTCGAGGAGCATGTCCTGCACGTCTTGCGCGAGCCGAGGGCTTCGCGTCGAGTAGGAGATCTGGACGGTGTTGCGAGGCAGCGCGGAGGTCGATCCGTCGCCCTCGAAGAGCGCCTGCAGGAACCGGCGCTTGAATGCCGTTCCCGAGTGCCAGACGAGAAGTGGGATGGACTTCTCGGCACTGCGCGATCCGGCCAGGACGGCGAGAGGCGAGGTGTTGAGGTGGCTCATGGACTGGACGTCGAGCTCGATGAGCCGCTGACCCGACCCGATCAGCCGCTCGTACACGTAGCGGGACCCGCCTACCACCCGGTCGTACGCCGCCACGACCTGGCCGAAGAAGTCCTCGTCCTCGTTGTTGAACCCGGCACGTCCCGCCGACACCCAGCCTTCAGAGACGAAGGCACCGAGCAGCAGCGCCGTGGCTTCCTGCATCTCGTCGGGCATCTCGTCCGCCACCGGGTCGCCCCGGTGTACGACGACACGGTCACCGGCCTGCACCTCGGACAGCAGCTTCCACAGCAGCATCGGAACACCGGTGGCGTTGACCAGGCACAGCACCGGGTGGTTCTCGGTGCCGGTCACCGTGTAGCCCTCGCGGGTGGTCATGCGCAGCGTCGGGTGCTCACCGGAATGGAAGAGCATCGATGCCGACACCGGCTCTCCCCGGCGGCCGAGCAGCTTGACGTCACTCAGCATCGTGTCCGAGTTGGGTACGGCGTCAGGAGCGACGTCGCCGATCCGCCAGGTCTCCCCACCGGCTGATCGGACTCGGGTGTCGCCGGTCACGCAGTAGCGCATGGCTGCTTGCCGGTCGTCGCCCGGCGATCCGAAGTTGCCCTGGCTGTGCACCAGCGGGTAGCGCAGCGACCACGGCTGCCCGAGCCGCACCAAGGTGTCGTAGATCGCGGTGTCGCCGTGCGGGTGGTACTGGCCCATGACGTCACCGACGACGCGCGAGCACTTGGAGAAGCCGCGGTCCGGCCGGTAGCCCCCGTCGTACATCGCGTAGAGCACCCGGCGGTGCACCGGCTTGAGGCCGTCCCGCACGTCGGGGAGCGCGCGCTGCACGATGACGCTCATCGCGTAGTCGAGGTACGACCGCTGCATCTCGACCTGCAGGTCGACCGGCTCGATGCGGCCGTGCGGCCCGACCGGCGGGACGTCGGTGGTGTCAGTCACGGAAGGGGTCTCCTAGATGGCAGTCGTACGTCGTCAGGCGCTCGCCCCGGCAGGCCGGGGCAAGCTCAGATGTCGAGGAACCGGACGTCCTTCGCGTTGCGCTGGATGAACTTGCGACGGCTGTCGACGTCCTCGCCCATCAGCTCGGTGAACAGCACGTCGGCCAGGGCGGCGTTCTCGAGCGTGACCTGCAGCAGGATCCGCTTCTCCGGGTCCATCGTGGTGTCCCAGAGCTCGTCGTTGTTCATCTCGCCGAGGCCCTTGTAGCGCTGCACGCCGTCGTCCTTGAGCAGCTTCTTGCCCGCGGCCTGACCAGCGTCGATCAGCGCGTCGCGCTCGCGGTCGGAGTAGGCGTACTCCGGCTCGGCCGGCCGCGCCCACTTCAGCTTGTAGAGCGGTGGCTGGGCGAGGAAGACGTGGCCCTGCTCGACCACCTCGGGCATGAAGCGGAACAGCAGGGTGAGCAACAGGGTGCGGATGTGCTGGCCGTCGACGTCGGCGTCGGCCATCAGCACCACCTTGTGGTAGCGCAGCCGTGCCAGGTCGAACTCGTCGCCCTGGATGCCGGTGCCCAGCGCGGAGATGATGGCCTGCACCTCCTGGTTGCCCAGGACGCGGTCCAGCCGGGCGCGCTCGACGTTGAGGATCTTGCCGCGGATCGGGAGGATCGCCTGGGTGCGCTGGTCACGGCCCTGCTTGGCCGGGCCGCCGGCGGAGTCGCCCTCGACGATGAAGAGCTCGCACTCCTCGGGGTTGGTCGACTGGCAGTCGGCGAGCTTGCCGGGCAGCGAGCCGCCGCCGAGCAGACCCTTGCGGCTGCGCGCCGCGTCCCGAGCCTTGCGGGCGGCGAGCCGGGCGACCGCAGCACCCTGCGCCTTGCGCGCGATGTCCTTGCCCTCGCCGGGGTTCTTCTCGAACCACTCGCCGAGCTTGTCGTTGACGATCTTCTGCACGAAGGACTTCGCCTCGGTGTTGCCGAGCTTGGTCTTGGTCTGGCCCTCGAACTGCGGCTCGGCCAGCTTGACGCTGACGATCGCGGTCAGACCCTCGCGGACGTCGTCGCCGGTGAGGTTGGCGTCCTTCTCCCTCAGGATCCCCCAGTCCCGCGCGAATCGGTTGACCAGCGTGGTCAGCGCCGCCCGGAAGCCCTCCTCGTGGGTGCCGCCCTCGTGGGTGTTGATGGTGTTCGCGAAGGTGTGCACGGACTCGGTGAAGCCGGTGTTCCACTGCATCGCCACGTCGAGCGACAGGCCGCCGTCGATGTACTCCGACTCGGCCTCGAAGGCCACCACGGTGCGGTGCACCGGGTCCTTGTGCGCCCCGAGGAACTCGACGTAGTCGACCAGACCGCCGTCGTAGGAGTAGACGACCTCGGTGAGGGTGGTCTCCTCGACCTCGTCGTGCTCCTTCTCCTCGGCCTTCGCCGGCCGCTCGTCGCGCAGGGCGATGGTGAGCCCCTTGTTGAGGAAGGCCATCTCGCGCAGCCGGTTGGAGAGCTTCTCGAAGCTGTACTCCGTCGTCTCGAAGACCTCCGGCGACGCCCAGAAGGTGATCGTGGTCCCGGCGCGGTCGGTGGCCGGGCCCTTGGCGAGCGGCGCGTCCGGCACGCCGACCGAGTAGGACTGCGTCCAGACGTGGCCGTCGCGGTAGATCTCGACGTCCAGCCGCGACGACAGCGCGTTGACGACGGAGACACCGACGCCGTGCAGACCACCGGACACCTTGTAGCCGCCCCCGCCGAACTTGCCGCCGGCGTGCAGCACGGTGAGCACCACCTCGACCGCCGGCTTGCCCTCGCTGGCCACCTCGTCGACCGGGATGCCCCGGCCGTTGTCCTCGACCCGGACCCCGCCGTCGGCGAGCAGCGTCACCTCGATCCGGTCGGCGTGCCCGGCGAGCGCCTCGTCGACCGAGTTGTCGACCACCTCGGTGACCAGATGGTGCAGGCCGCGCTCGCCGGTGGAGCCGATGTACATGCCCGGGCGCTTGCGGACCGCCTCCAGGCCCTCGAGGACCTGGATGTTGCTGGCGTCGTAGACGCCCGCACCGTCCAGGTCGGCCAGCTCGGGCGACACGGGTGGGCCGGGGACGGGAGGGACGGCGGGGGAGGATCCAGTGGGCTCGGGCGGCTGGGCCGGCTGGGTCACGGGTCACCTTTCGTCGGGGCGCGCGGGGACCGGCTCGACGAGGGCGGAGCCCGCAGGGGGCGGCTGACGGCCGAGGACGGCACCGAGCGTGCGTACTGCCTCCATCCTACCTGTCCGTGGCCGCAGAAATGGCCGTCAGGGGCGTCTGGGGACGGTCGTGGCGGGCGAACGCGGGTGGGGATGGATCCCCCCACGCGGCCGGGGGCCGGCATGGCCCCGAGAGGCCGTCCGGCCGGCTGTCCGGAGCTGTCCGGAGCTGTCCGGAACTATCCGTAGGTGTCGCGAGGTCCCCGGCCCCGCACGCTGCGCAGGCCCCGCTTCCAGGAGGGCGCCGACGGCCCGCGCACGATCACCGAGGTGACCGCACCCGAGCCCAGCTCACCGGCCAGCCGGGCCAGCAGGGCCGGCGCGAGCAGCCGGATCTGGGTGGCCCACGCCGTGGAGTCGGCCTGCACCACCAGCTCGCCGTCCTGCCAGGACACCGGCTCCGCGTGCGCTGCGAGTTCCGGCCCGACGATCTGCGCCCAGCGGCCCATCACGCCGCCGACGGCCGCGTCGGTCTGCCAGCCGCGCTCCGCGACCAGGCGGTCCAGGGTCGGGCCGAGCAGCTGGGGGTCCCGGTCATCGGGATGGGCACCGCTGCGCTCCTCGGTGACCGGCCGCCGCCACCGGGAGCGCGCCCGGTCCGCCTCGTCACCGCTGCGGCGCTCCGGGGCCGGCGCCCGGCCGGGCGCGAAGCCGCGGCGGCGGGCCTCGGCCCGGGCCGCGGCCAGCGCCTGCCGGGCGACGGCCAGCCCCCGGGGCGCCTCGGCCCGGGTGCCGGGGTCGCCGGGGTCGCCGGGGTCGTCGGGCTCGTCGGGCTCGTCGGGGCTGCCGAGGTGATCGCTCACGCCACCCGCCGGACCTCGGCGCCGAGCACGTCGACGCGGTCGCCGGCCAGGGCCGCCGGCACGTCGGCCGGCACGGCGGCGGTCACCAGGACCTGCTCGGCACCGGCCACCAGCGCGGCCAGCCGCTCCCGGCGGTGGTCGTCGAGCTCGGCGAAGACGTCGTCGAGCACCAGCACCGGCTCGCCCCCGTCCCCGGCCTCGCCCCGCAGCAGGTCGTACGCCGCCAGCCGCAGCGCCAGCGCGAACGACCAGGACTCGCCATGGCTGGCGTAGCCCTTGGCCGGCAGCGGCCCCAGCGTCAGGACCAGCTCGTCGCGGTGCGGACCGACCAGGGAGACGCCGCGGTCGAGCTCCTGACGACGTACGTCCGTGAGCGCGGCCAGCAACCACTCCGCGAGGGCGCCGCGGTCACCGGTCGATGGGCCGTCACCCTCGACGCTGCTGCGGTAGGCGATCGTCGCCGGTCCCGCGGTCGTGACGCCCGGGCGGCCGGTGGTGTCGTCGGCGACCGCCGCGTAGGCCGCGCCGACGAGGGGCTGCAGCCCCTCGACCAGCGCGAGGCGGCCGGCCAGCAGCTCGGCGCCGGCGGTCGCGAGGTGGGCGTCCCACACCTCGAGCGTCGAGAGGTCGACGTCGCCCGGGCGGCCGCGCCGGGCTGCCGAGGCGGACTTCAGGAGGGCGTTGCGCTGGCGGAGCACCCGGTCGTAGTCGGCGCGCACGGCCGCGTAGCGGGGTGCCTGCAGCACCAGCAGCTCGTCGAGGAAGCGCCGGCGCTCTGCGGGGTCGCCCTTGACCAGCGCCAGGTCCTCGGGGGCGAACAGCACGCTGCGCAGGATGCCGAGCACCTCCCGGGGCCGCGTGACCGGCGAGCGGTTGACCCGCGCGCGGTTGGCCCGGCCGGGAACGATCTCCAGCTCGACCAGCAGCGCGCGGTCGCCGCGCACCACCTGGCCGCGCACCACCGCGCGCTCGGCACCGAGCCGCACCAGCGGGGCGTCCTGAGCGACCCGGTGCGAGCCAAGGGTCGCCAGGTAGCCGACCGCCTCGACGAGGTTGGTCTTGCCCTGGCCGTTGGGGCCGACGAACGCGGTCACGCCGGGGCCGAGCGGGAGCTCGACCTCGGTGTAGGACCGGAAGTCGTGCAGGGACAGGTGGCTGAGGTGCAAGAGGTGGACCGAGGGCGGCGGTCAGGCCGGCTTCTCGACCTCCTGCTTGGCCACCTTGGTCACGGCGTGGCCGCCGAACTGGTTGCGCAGGGCGGCCACCGCCTTCATCGCCGGGGAGTCGTCCTGGCGGGAGCCGAACCGGGCGAACAGCGCCGCCGACATGACGGGGGCGGGCACCGCGTGGTTGATGGCCTCCTCGATCGTCCAGCGTCCCTCGCCGGAGTCCTCGACGTAGCCCCGGATGTCGGCGAGCACGGGGTCCTCGTCGAGGGCGAGCACGAGCAGGTCGAGCAGCCACGAGCGGATCACGGTGCCCTGGGTCCAGGACCGGATCACGCCGGGCACGTCCTCGACGACGTGGGCGGCCTCGAGCAGCTCGTAGCCCTCGGCGTAGGCCTGCATCAGGCCGTACTCGATGCCGTTGTGCACCATCTTGGCGAAGTGGCCGGCCCCCACCGGACCGGCGTGCACGAAGCCTGACTCCCCCTCGGGCTTGAGGGCGTCGAAAGCCGGCTGGACCGTCGCGACGTCGGCGTCGGACCCGCCGACCATCAGCGCGTAGCCGTTGTCGAGGCCCCACACCCCGCCGGACACCCCGGCGTCGACGAAGCCGATGCCGTCCCGGCCGAGCATCGCCGCGTGGTCCTTGTCGTCGGTCCACCGCGAGTTGCCGCCGTCGACGACCACGTCACCCTCGGACAGCAGGCCGCCGAGCTCCTCGATGGTCGTCCGGGTGATCTCCCCCGCCGGGACCATCACCCACACCACCCGAGGCGAGGGCAGACGACCCACCATGTCCTCGAGCGACGAGGAGTCGCTCAGGTCGGCGTTGCGGTCGTAGCCGACCACCGTGTGTCCGGAGCGGCGCAGCCGCTCCCGCATGTTGCCGCCCATGCGGCCCAGCCCGACGAGTCCGATCTCCATGGTGGCGGCCCCTTCCCTGCTGCGACGCTGTGACTCCCCGTGGACTCCGCGTGCCTACGGACCGTGCCCTGCTCAGCCGGACAGCCGCACCGGCATCAGCAGGTAGCGGTAGTCGTCGCCGGCCGTGCTGTCTGCCGAGTCCTTGCCGGCGAGCACCGCCGGCCGGGTCGACGCGGTGAACCGCAGCTCGACGTGCGCGGCGTCGACGGCGCCCAGGCCGTCGAGCAGGTAGGCCGGGTTGAACGCGATCGAGATGTCGTCGCCGTCGAGAGCCGCGCCCAGCGACTCCGACGCCTGGGCCTCGTCGCCGGTGCCGGCCTCGAGAGTCAGCTCACCGGCGCCGAACGACAGCCGGATCGGGGTGTTGCGCTCTGCGACCAGCGCGACCCGACGCACCGACTCGACCAGGCTCGCGGTGTCGACGGTCGCCACGCTGGCCGACTCGCTGGGCAGCAGCGACTTGTACTTGGGGAACTCGCCGTCGAGCAGGCGGGACGTGGTGCGCCGGCCGCCGCCCTCGAAGCCGACCAGCCCGTCGCCGCCGGTCGCGCCGGCCAGGGCGAGCGTGACCTTGTCGGCGGCTGCCAGCGCCTTCGCGGTGTCTGAGAGGGTGCGGGCCGGCACCAGCGCGATCGCGGACAGCCCGGACTGCTCCGGTGTCCACGACAGCTCGCGCACGGCGAGGCGGTAGCGGTCGGTGGCCGCCATCGTGATGCGCTCGCCCTCGATCTCGACCCGGACGCCGGTGAGGACCGGCAGCGTGTCGTCGCGGCCGGCGGCGACCGACACCTGCGCCACCGCGGCCGCGAACAGGTCACCGTGCAGCGAGCCGGACGCGCCAGGCATCTCGGGCAGCGCCGGGTAGTCCTCGACCGGCAGGGTCAGCAGCGTGAAGCGGGACGAGCCGCAGGTCACGACCACCTTGGCGGCGTCGGTCGTCACCTCGACGGGCTTGGCCGGCAGGCTGCGGGAGATGTCGGCGAGCAGCCGGCCGCTGACCAGGGCCACACCCGGCTCGGCCACGTCAGCGGCGATCTCGACCCGGGCCGAGACCTCGTAGTCGAAGCTCGACAGCATCAGCCGGCCGCCCGAGGCGTCCAGCATGAGCCCGGCCAGGACGGGCACCGGGGGACGGGCCGGCAGGCTGCGTGCGGCCCAGGCCACCGCCTCCGCGAGCACGTCGCGCTCCACCCGGAACTTCACCCGACACCGCCTCCTTCGGTCTCCCCGCGCGCCCCGGCAGGGACGGGGACGCACGTCCGGACCGGTCGTCCCCAGTCCACGCGCCCCCTCATGTGTTGTGCCGATCCAACTCCATGGCTAGGTGTCATGGTCTCCTCAGGGGTGGTGGATCCTGGGGACGGCCGGCGTCCTTGCAGGTCAGAGGCTAGACCGGGGTGGGGACAGCCGGTGGGAACCCCTGCGGACACAGCGGGGCGGCCTGTGCACGGCCGCGGTCGTCCACCGGTGTCCACACCGTGTCCCCGCCTGGAACCCCGGCTTTCCACAGGCTTGTCCCCATGGTGTGAAAGGTCACCCGCGCGCGTCGGGGGTCGCGCGGGGCTCAACTGGCCCGCGCCTGGGACTTGATCCGGTTGGTCAGCTCGGTGACCTGGTTGTAGACGCTGCGCCGCTCGGCCATCAGCTGGCGGATCTTCTTGTCCGCGTGCATGACGGTCGTGTGGTCGCGGCCGCCGAACTGCTGCCCGATCTTGGGCAGCGACAGGTCGGTCAGCTCGCGGCAGAGGTACATCGCGATCTGGCGGGCGTTGACCAGGACCCGCGAGCGCGAGGACCCGCAGAGCTCCTCCATCGACTGGCCGAAGTAGGCCGCGGTCTGGGCCATGATCGTCGCGGCGGTGATCTCGGGCTGGGTGTTGTCCGGGATGAGGTCCTTCAGCACGATCTCGGCCAGCGCCAGGTCGACACCCTGGCGGTTGAGGCTCGCGAACGCGGTGACCCGGATGAGGGCGCCCTCGAGCTCGCGGATGTTGGTGGAGATCTTGCTGGCGATGAACTCCAGCACCTCGGGCGGGGCGTTGAGCTTCTCCTGGGCCGCTTTCTTGCGCAGGATCGCGATGCGGGTCTCCAGCTCGGGCGGCTGGACGTCGGTGATCAGGCCCCAGTGGAAGCGGTTGCGCAGGCGGTCCTCCAAGGTGACCAGCTGCTGGGGCGGCCGGTCGGAGGAGATGACGATCTGCTTGTTGGCGTTGTGCAGCGTGTTGAAGGTGTGGAAGAACTCCTCCTGCGTCTGCTCCTTGTTCTCGAGGAACTGGATGTCGTCCACGAGCAGGATGTCGACGTCGCGGTAGCGCCGGCGGAAGCCCTCGGCGCGGCCGTCGCGGATCGAGTTGATGAAGTCGTTGGTGAACTCCTCGGAGCTCACGTAGCGCACCCGGACGCCGTGGTAGAGGCTCATCCCGTAGTGGCCGATGGCGTGCAGCAGGTGGGTCTTGCCGAGGCCGGAGTCCCCGTAGATGAACAGCGGGTTGTACGCCTTGGCCGGTGCCTCGGCGACGGCGACGGCGGCCGCGTGGGCGAACCGGTTGCTCGAGCCGATGACGAACGTCTCGAAGAGGTAGCGCGGGTTGAGCCGCGTGGGCTCGGACTCCCGGCGCCCGCCGGGCTCGCGACCCGTGCCGGCCGGCTCGGTGACGTGCCCTGGGGTGTGCTCGTCGGCGTGGTCGTGGGTCAGGACGGTGTGGTGGCCGTCCCCCACCTGGGGGATGGACCCGTCGGGACCGGGCGAGGCCACCGAACCGGCTCCGGGCTCCGGGTCGACGGCGTCCAGGCTCGGGTCGACCACCACGGCGATCCGCACGTCGCGGCCGATCTCGTCGGCCAGCGCCCCGGTGATCGTCTCCCGCAGCCGCTGCTCGATGACGTCCTTGGCGAACTGGTGCGGCACCGACAGCAGTGCCGTGTCGCCCACCACGCCGTCCAGCCGGCTGAGCCCGATGAAGGCCCGGTGCTGCGGGCTGACCGACTCCTCCAGCGCCGCCCGCGCTCGGGTCCACGCGCTGTCCAGCGCCGGGTCGAGCGTGCGGTCGGCCACCTCGGTGGCGATGTCGTCGGTCACCCGGTCACCCTCTCCTGTCGGACCCGGCGCTCGGGCCCGGACGTGCTGCGCGCCGGTCCGGGCGGTGGCGCGCACGGCCTCCGCACGGTCGGGACGGAGCTGCTGACACTCCGTCCGGGTACGCGTCCACATGCTCGTCCACAGCCTGTGTACATCTGCTTGCCCGGAGATGTCCCGGTCTGGTGCGACCGTCGCACTCGGCAGGCTCCGCCGCACCCGTCGGGACGGCGCCCGCCGACGGCTGTGCGGACCACAGGGGAAGGGCCGACGACCGGTGTGACGCTAACAACCCGGCGGGACGGCCAGCAAGCGGTTGTCCACAACCCGTGCCGGAGATTTTGCCGGGCGACCGGCGTGCCGCGTCGCCGAGGCGCCGCTGCCGTGGTCCGATGAGCGGTTACGTGTGCCTGTCCCGCCGCCGGTTTGACCAGCGGCGACCGCCGACCGTACCGTTGTCCGTCGCGTCGACGACTGCTGCTGCGTCCCTCCGGGCACCGGGCGGTCTGCGCCTCGTCCACGCCCACCAGCCGTCCACCCGCCTGAGGTCCAGGAGCCCACGAGTGAGCAAGCGCACGTTCCAGCCGAACAACCGCCGCCGGGCCAAGACCCACGGCTTCCGCCTGCGGATGCGCACGCGCGCCGGCCGGGCCATCCTTGCGGCCCGGCGTTCCAAGGGTCGCACCCGCCTCTCGGCCTGAGCGGTGCTACCGGCCGGGTCCCGGCTGCGTCGACGCGCCGACTTCGTCGCGACCGTGCGCTCCACCCGAGGTGTCCGGGGCACCGGGCTGCTCGTCGTCCACGCGGCCACCCCGGATCGCACCACACCCGCCCTCTCGTCGGCGCCGACTGCGGCGCCCCGGGTGGGCTTCGTCGTCTCCCGAGCCGTGGGTGCCGCGGTCGTCCGCAACCGGGTGCGGCGCCGGCTTCGGCACCTGGTCGCCGACCAGCTGGACCGGATTCCTCCTGGCTCCCGGGTCGTCGTCCGCGCGCTCCCCGGCAGCGCCGTTGCGACGTACGACCAGCTTGGTGTCGCCCTGCGCACCGCCCTGGACCGGGCCCTGGACCGGGCAGAGCCGGCGGCGCCGGCATGAGCGGCGTGCGCCGGCTCGCGGTGGCGGTGCTCGTCCTGCCGATCCGGGCCTACCAGCTGCTGGTGTCCCCCCTGCTCGGGCCGCGGTGCCGGTTCTACCCGTCCTGCTCGACGTACGCCGTCGAGGCGCTGCGGGTGCACGGCCCGCTCCGGGGAACCTGGATGGCCGCCCGTCGGTTGCTTCGCTGCCACCCCTGGAACCCCGGTGGGCTCGATCCCGTGCCCCCGACCACCCGTCCGGAACGGCCGTCCGCTGACCGCGGCACCGACCCGGGCACCGCCACCCCGCAGGGAGCCGGACTGTGACTGCCCACCTGCTCGAGCCGCTCTACGCGGTCGTCACCGCAATCATGGTGGCGTTCCACAGCTTCTTCGAGTGGCTCGGCGTCGACCCGACCAGCGGGGTGGCCTGGGGCGGGGCGATCGTCGGCCTGGTGGTGGTCATCCGCATCCTGCTGATCCCGCTGTTCGTCAAGCAGATCAACGCCCAGCGCGGACTACAGATCCTGTCGCCGGAGATCAAGAAGATCCAGGCCAAGTACAAGGGCAAGACCGACCCGGAGAGTCGGCAGAAGCAGCAGCAAGAGATGATGAAGCTCTACCGCGACAACGGCACCAACCCGCTCGCGAGCTGCCTGCCGATCCTGCTGCAGGCGCCCATCTTCTTCGCACTTTTCCACGTGCTCAACGGCATCGGGCAGGACCCGCCCGACGGCAAGGCCTACCTGACGACCAGCCTGGCCAAGCAGGCCTCCGAGGCCACCATCTTCGGCGCTCCCCTTTCCGACAAGTTCCTGGGCGCCGACAGCCTCCACGTGCAGATCGTCTGCGCCGTCATGATCGTGCTGATGTCGGCGACGACGTTCCTGACGCAGAAGCAGCTCATGAGCAAGAACATGCCGGCCGACGCGATGAACAACCCGTTCGCGCAGCAGCAGAAGATCCTGCTCTACGTCTTCCCGCTGGTGTTCGCCGTCAGCGGGGTCAACTTCCCGATCGGCGTGCTGCTCTACTGGCTGACCACCAACCTGTGGTCGATGGGCCAACAGTTCTACGTGATCCGCCGCAACCCTTCCCCCGGGTCGCCGGCGTTCGAGGCACTGGAGAAGCGCAGGGCGGCCAAGGCCGCCAAGCATCCTGCGGCGGCGGCCGGCTCGGGTGCAGCCGCGATCCCCAATTCGCCGGCCACCGGTTCGCCGGCCACCGGCTCGCCGGCCGAGGGCGCGTCGGCCGACGCCTCCCCCAACGGGACCGGTCCGACGCCCGAGGGTGGGCCGGGCGGCAAGTCCTCGTCCAGGCAGCGACAACAGCCCAGGAAGGCGAAGAAGAAGAGGTAGCGCCCGGGCCCTGGAGCGCCGCCCCGAGCGACTGCCCGGCCCGCGATGCCCGACAACCCCACAGCCGGCCCCCAGCGGGCGATAGAGAAGGAACGGTCCAGGTGAACGAGTTGAACGGGTTGAACGGGTTGAACGGGTCGAGCGAGTCGAGCGAGTTCAGCGACGTGAGCGAGCCCGGCGCTGAGGCCGCGACCAGCAGCCGCTCAGCCACCCGCACGGCGGTCGACCTCGAGCGCGAGGGCGAGATCGCCGCGGACTACCTGGAGGAGCTGCTGGACATCGCCGACCTCGACGGCGACATCGACATGGACGTCGAGCGCGACCGCGCGCTGGTCTCCATCGTGGGCGGCGACCTCGACGACCTGGTCGGCCGGGACGGCGTCGTCCTCGAGGCGATCCAGGAGCTGACCCGGCTCGCGGTGCTGACCGCCACCGGGAGCCGCAGCCGGCTGATGCTGGACATCGGTGGTTACCGCGCCGGCCGCCGCGCGGTCCTGAGCGAGCTCGGCCGGACCACCGCCGAGGAGGTCCGGGGCACCGGCGAGCCGGTGCGGCTGGAGCCGATGAGCCCCTTCGAGCGCAAGATCGTGCACGACGCCGTGGCGGAGGCCGGTCTGCGCAGCGAGAGCGAGGGCGAGGAGCCGCGGCGGTTCGTCGTCGTGCTTCCGCGCTGACCACGCGGTCGGCGAGCCGGTCGTGAGTGCGGCTCCGGTTTCACGTGAAACGGCAGTTGCCGCGCTGTTCGGGGACCGAGTCGGTCGGCTGCACCGCTACGCAGACCTGCTGGCCACCACTGGCATCGAACGCGGCCTGGTCGGGCCTCGCGAGCAGGACCGGATCTGGGACCGGCACGTCCTGAACTCGGCAGCGATGACGCCGTTGCTGCCGCGCACCGGGTCGGTCCTGGACGTCGGAAGCGGTGCGGGGCTTCCCGGTGTGCCGCTCGCCCTGGCCCGTCCCGACCTGTCCGTCGTCCTGTTGGAGCCTCTGCTGCGCCGGGCCACCTTCCTGCAGGAGGTGGTGGTCGAGCTGAGGCTGACCAACGTGCGTGTACGGCGGGCCCGGGCCGAGGAGGTGGTCGGGGACGAGCGGGCAGATGCGGTGGTGTCGCGGGCGGTCGCTCCGCTGCCGAGGCTGCTCGGCTGGTGCCTGCCACTGACCGCGCCCGGAGGGACGGTGCTGGCGCTGAAGGGAGACCGTGGCGGGGACGAGCTGGCTGCTGCCGAGGCCAGCCTGCCCGCCCTCGGAGTCACTTCGTGGCGCCTCGAGGAGGTCGGCGCCGATCTCGGCCTCGACCCGGTGCGGGTGGTCCGAATGGTCCGCGGAGGCTGAGTCGCTGCTGCCGGCAGCTACCAGCCGGTCCAGGTCGCCCCGCGGCGCCGCCCGACGGATCGGCCCCCGTACGCCGGCTGTCTCAGCACCGCGCCACGTGGGCCGGCCGCCTTCTGTGGACGATCGCTGGCGTGTCGGCCTGCCGGCGCCGTAGGGTCGGCCCGCACCAGCCCGTCGGATCTCGGGCTCGGTCCTTCCCCAGCACCATCCGGCCAGCCGGTTCGCCGAGCTGGCTGCTCTTCGCGCCCGCGACCTGCAGGAGGAACCCGCTCGATGAGCTCGACCACCACGCCAGTCCGGGACGGGCTCGGCTGGCCTGGAGCAGGGGCACCGGATGACCCGGCTGGAGGCGTCGCGGCCGGCCTCGGCTGGCCGGAGCCCGCGAACTCGGGGGCGCAGGAAGCCAGCCGCGCACCGAGCCAGCCCGTCGAGCCGGGGCCCGCCGCACTCGACCTCACCGAGGAGGTGGCGGCCGCACCGTCACGGATCGGCGCGGGCGCTACGCCCAATCCAGGCGTGGACCCGCCTTCCAGCGCAGGTCTCGCTGCCGCCGGGGCGGCCCGTGTGCTCCATGCTCCGATTCGACGGGACACTCGGCCTGTTTCACGTGAAACCAGTGCCGGGGAGCTGCCCGATCTGG
>DATHAP010000190.1 GCA_035489715.1 Actinomycetes bacterium | reverse complement strand
CAGTTGCCCCACCCCGCGCGCGCTGGAATACGCTCTCAAGAGGCCGCCGGATGCGGCCGATGAGGTCCAGGTGAGGCACCGCCGGACCTGGAAGCGCAGAGTGGCATCGCGCGCCAGCTTCGACAGCGGCCATGGCAGGCGTGCCCGATGGGCAGACCTGGACTTCTATGCCGCCGGGCCGGTGCCCTCATCACTCCCGCGCAGGCGGATCGTCCTAGGACGCACGGTGCTCCCGGCGTTCGTGTGGCCACGGCGGTATGCCCTGCGCTGGCAGGTCCTCATGTGGTTCGGCTGCCTCGTCCTGGTCCTGATCGACCACGCATGAGGCACGTCCGGCTCGTCGCACCCGCCACGACTTCGAGGAGCTCCTGATGGGCTCGCCCTTCGAGAAGAGGGCGGAGGTTACGGTCGCGTAGCTTACGGTGGAGTAGCCGGCGTCTTTCCGACTCTCAAGGAGGCCCGCCGCATGACCGCACCCGTGACCGATCGCCCGACGACCGACCTGCCCCGGGGCACCCTGGGCGACGAGCGCAAGGGGGTCGTCGAGCAGGTCGCGCTAGTCTCCTTCATCGCCGTCCCGTTCGTGGCGATCCTGCTCGCGGTGCCGGTGGCGTGGGGCGGCTGGCTGGGCTGGTCGGACGTGCTGTTGTCGTTCGTCTTCTATGCCGTCGCCGGCCACGGCATCACGGTGGGCTTCCACCGCTACCTGACCCACGGCTCGTTCAAGGCCAAGCGGCCGCTGCGGGTCGGGCTGGCCGTCGCGGGCAGCCTGGCGATCGAGGGGCCGGCCATCCGCTGGGTGGCCGACCACCGCAAGCACCACAAGTTCTCCGACAAGGAGGGCGACCCGCACTCGCCGTGGCGCTACGGCGAGTCCGTGCCGGCGCTGATGAAGGGGCTCTGGTACGCCCACATGGGCTGGCTGTTCGACGTCGAGCAGACCCCGGCCCGGCAGTACGCCCCCGACCTGCTGGCCGACAGGGACATCCGCCGGGTCAGCCGCGCCTTCCCCGCACTCGCGCTGGTCTCCCTCGCGCTGCCGGCCGTCCTCGGCGGACTGATGACCTGGTCCTGGCAGGGTGCCCTGACCGCGTTCTTCTGGGCCAGCCTGGTGCGGGTCGGCCTGTTGCACCACGTCACCTGGTCGATCAACTCGATCTGTCACGCGATGGGCGAGCGGCCCTTCGAGAGCCGGGACCGGGCCGGCAACGTCTGGTGGCTGGCCGTCCTGTCCATGGGCGAGTCCTGGCACAACCTGCACCACGCCGACCCGACGTGCGCACGCACCGGCGTGCTGCGCGGCCAGGTCGACTCCGGCGCCCGGGTGATCCAGCTCTTCGAGGCGTGCGGCTGGGCCTACGAAGTCCGGTGGCCGAAGCAGGAGCGCCTCGACGCCCGCCGGGCCGCCTGATGGCGGTCTCGGGGGACGGGAGCACCACGAGGGACGCGCTGCCCCAGCAGGCCAAGGGCCGGCGCGACGGCCGGGCCCGGATGACCGGCAAGGAACGCCGCGAGCAGCTGCTCGACATCGGCCGCTCGCTCTTCGCCCAGAAGGGGTTCGACGCGACCTCGGTCGAGGAGATCGCCCAGAAGGCGGGCGTCTCCAAGCCGGTCGTCTACGAGCACTTCGGCGGCAAGGAGGGGCTGTACGCCGTCGTGGTCGACCGCGAGATGCGCGCCCTGCTCGACTCCATCACCGGGGCGCTGACCAGCCAGGGCCATCCGCGTGAGCTGCTGGAGCGCGCGGCCTTCGCGCTGCTCGACTACGTCGAGTCCTCGACCGACGGCTTCCGGATCCTGGTGCGCGACTCCCCCGTCGCCCAGTCGACCGGCACCTTCGCGTCGCTGATCAGCGACGCCGCGAGCCAGGTCGAGCACATCATGGCCAACCAGTTCAGGGAGCGCGGCTTCGACCCGGAGTTCGCCCCGATGTACGCGCAGATGCTGGTCGGCATGGTGGCGCTGACCGGCCAGTGGTGGGTCGACGCGCGCAGGCCGAAGAAGGCCGACGTCGCGGCCCACCTGGTCAACCTGGCGTGGAACGGGCTGTCCGGCCTCGAGGCCAACCCCCGGCTGCACGACGGCGGCCCTCGCTAGGTCGACTATCGGCAGGTCGACTATCGGCCGGCTGGCGGGCGAGCGGTGCACCTTCTGCGCCGGAGGCCCGCCAGCCGGCGATGTCAGAGCGGCTCGAGCAGCTCCAGCCGGTTGCCGACCGGGTCGGCGACGTAGCACCGGCGGTAGCCCGGGAAGTCGCCGTCCCACACGACCTCGACCCCTGCGGCCTCGAGCCGGGCGGCCAGCGCGTCGACGCCGTCGACGAGCAGCCCGGGGTGGGCCTTGCGGGCCGGCCGGAAGCGCTCCTCGACACCCAGGTGCAGCTCGACGCCCGCCGAGCGGAACCACGCACCGCCACGTGCCGCGAGCACCGGCGGCTTGGGCACCTCGGGCAGGCCCAGCAGGCCGCCGTAGAAGTCGCGCAACGCGTCCTCCGACCCGGCCGGCGCCGCGAGCTGCACGTGGTGCAGCCCGACCACCCTGCTCACCCGGCCACGTCCGAAGCCCGCTGCGCGACGGCGAAGATCCGACGGTACGGGAGCACGGTGCCCCACGGGCGTTCCGGGTAGGCCGGCGCCACCAGGGCGCGGTAGTCGGCCACGAAGTCGTCGCGGTCCCCGGCGTCGAGCGCGCCGAGCACCGGACGCAGCCCGGTGCCGCTGATCCACCGCACGAGGGCGTCCGGTCCCTGCAGGACCTGGAGGTACGTCGTCTCCCATACGTCGGCACGGCAGCCCAGGTCGACCAGCCGGTCCAGGTAGACCGCCGGCTCCTCGGCGGACGGCTGCTCGATCTCCTGGCCCTCGAGCCGCTCACGCCAGCGTGGTGCCGCCCGCAGCTCGGCGATCGCGGTGTGGCTGCGCTCTCCGAAGTTGCCGGGGACCTGCAAGGCCAACCACCCGCCCGGTCGCACGGCAGCCACCAGTCGCTCCAGCAAGTCGAGGTGTCCCGGCACCCACTGCAGCGTGGCGTTGGAGAGCAGGACGTCGACCGGCACGGCCGGGGACCAGTCGCGCAGGTCGCCGACCTGGAAGGTCAGCCGATCGGTCTCCTCGTCGGCGCGTGCCCGCTCGACCATCTCCGGCGACGAGTCGACGCCATCGACCCGGGCGCCCGGCCAGCGCCGGGCCAGCAGCCGGGTCAGGTTGCCGGGACCGCACCCCAGGTCCACCACACGGTGCGGGTCCTCGGCAGGGACCCTGGCCACGAGGTCGACGAACGCCCGGCCGCGCTCGGCGCCGAACTGCAGGTACTCGCCGGGGTCCCACTGCATGCCGCTCACCTCGTGCTCTACCAGATGTCTTGATGTCAAGATATCTTGACGACGTACAATCTCGATGTCAAGACTCTTTGCCAGCGCACAGAGGCGCCGAGGAGGCGACGTGCCGGACGAGGACGAGGTCGACCGCCTGGTCGCGGCGTGGGCGCGTGAGCGCCCCGACCTCGACGTGCGGCCGCTCGAGGTGCTCAGCCGGGTGACCCGGCTCGCGCGGCACCTCGACCGGGCCCGGCGCACGGCCTTCGCGGCGCAGGGGCTGGAGACCTGGGAGTTCGACGTCCTCGCCGCGCTGCGGCGGGAGGGCAAGCCCTACGTGCTCTCCCCCGGCCGGCTGATCACCCAGACGATGGTCACCAGCGGCACGATGACCAACCGGGTGGACCGGCTGGAGAACGCCGGCTTGGTCCAGCGGCTGCCCGACCCGCAGGACCGCCGAGGGGTCCACGTCCGGCTGACCGCGCGCGGCAAGGAGCGCGTCGATGCTGCCCTCGCCGACCTGCTCGACCGCGAGCGCGAGCTGCTCCGCGACCTCAGCAGGACCGACCGGGAGACCCTGTCGACCCTGCTGCGCCGGCTCGTCGTGCGGTTCGACGAGTAGGCAGGGTCAGACAGGGTCAGACCGCGACGAACCGCCCCTCGACCATGACCGGCACGACGTCGCTCGCGTCGACCTGCTCGGCGATCGTGACGTCGTCGGCGTAGCCCTTGTCGATCAGCTCGACACCCGACGGGCACTGGGCGAGCGGTCGCAGCCAGCGGAACGCCGCCGCCGCCGCCTCGGCCTCGGGGCTGAGCTCGACCCCCGGCTCCTCCGCGGTGAGCCGCTCGACGACGGCGCCGGCCCCGACCAGGTCCTCGTAGGCGGGACGCAGGGACCCGTCGCCCCAGCGCTCGCCCGCCGGCACGATGCCGATCCGCTCGACGTCACGCAGGTGCCGAGCCACGGCGTGCGCGTTGCGCAGGCAGCCGGCGACGACCGGCAGCGCGCTGTTGACCGCGGCGAACGCGATCGACGACCCGTTGGGCGACGGCAGCACCAGCCGGGCGTCGTCCGGCAGCTCCCGCAGGCTGGCCGGCGAGAGCGTCACACCGTCGTGCGACGAACGGTTGCCGGCCAGGACGGCGCCGATGTCGCGGGCCAGCTGCCCGGCGCTCTCGCCCCCGGTGTGCGGCCAGACCTTGGCCCCTCGCTCGACCGCCACCGTCAGCGCGGTCGAGAAGCTCAGCACGTCGACCACGACGAGGACGTCGCAGGACTCGGAGAGGACCTTCGCGCCCGCCGGTCCCCACTCCACGGCGACGCGCATGCCGGTCAGCGTACGTGGTCAACGTGGTAGGTCGACCCGTTCCGCGACCTCCAGCCACTGCTCCTCGAGCGCCTCGCGCTCGGCCGTGAGCGCGCGCAGCTCGGTGTCCAGGGCGAGCACCCGCTCGTGGTCGGTCGCCGCGGCCGCCAGGTCGTCGTGCAGCCGCTGCTCCTGGCGCCGCAGCCGGTCCAGGGACCGGTCGAGCCGGGCCAGCTCCTTGCGGTCGGCGCGCAGCCGGGCCGCGTCCCCCGGGCCGCTCGACCCCCCGGAGCCGGACGACGCCGCGGCGGTCCCGGCGGCACCGGCGCCACCGGTGGCACCCGCAGCACCGGCGGCACCGGCCGCCTGCGCCGCCACGACAGCTCGCCGCCGCGCGAGATACTCGTCGACGCCGCCGGGGAGGTCGCGCAGGCGGCCGTCGCCGAGCAGCGCCACCGTGCGGTCGCAGACCCGCTCGAGGAAGTAGCGGTCGTGCGAGACGACGAGCAGCGTGCCGGGCCAGCCGTCGAGCAGGTCCTCCAGGGCGGTCAGGGTGTCGATGTCGAGGTCGTTCGTGGGCTCGTCGAGCAGCAGAACGTTGGGCTCGTCCATCAGCAGGCGCAGCAGCTGCAGCCGGCGGCGCTCGCCCCCGGACAGGTCGGCCACCGGCGTCCATTGCGCCGCGCCGACGAAGCCGAAGCGTTCGCACAGCTGGCTGGCCGTCGCGGTGCGCCCCTTGCCGAGCTCGACGACCTGCTTGACCTGCTCGACCGCCTCGAGCACGCGCAGGGCGGGGTCCAGCTCGGTCACGGCCTGAGAGAGGTAGGCCGGCCGCACGGTCAGGCCGGTGACCACCCGCCCGGCACTCGGCCGCAGCTCGCCGGTGAGCAGCCGCAGCAGAGACGTCTTGCCCGAGCCGTTGACCCCGGCCACCCCGACCCGGTCGCCCGGGCCGAGCTGCCAGGTCAGGTGGTCGAGCAGCGCCCGGCCGCCGACCTCGACGGTCGCGTCCTCCACGTCGTAGACCCGCTTGCCGAGCCGGGACCCCGCGAAGCGCACCAGCTCGACCGGGTCGCGCGCCGGCGGCTCGGTGGCGATCAGGGCGTTGGCCGCGTCGATCCGGAACCGCGGCTTGGAGGTGCGCGCCGGCGGTCCCCGCCGCAGCCAGGCCAGCTCCTTGCGGACCAGGTTGGCGCGCCGGGCGTCCACGGCCGACTGCAGGCGGTCCCGCTCGGCGCGCGCGAGGACGTACGCCGCGTAGCCGCCCTCGTAGGCGTGCACCGCGCCGCCGGTCACCTCCCACGTGCTGGTGCAGACGGCGTCGAGGAACCACCGGTCGTGGGTGACGACGACCACGGCCTCGCGCCGCGCCGACAGGTGCCGGGCCAGCCAGTCGATGCCCTCGACGTCGAGGTGGTTGGTCGGCTCGTCGAGGACGAGCAGGTCGTGCTCCCCCACCAGGGCGCGGGCCAGCGCGACCCGCCTGCGCTCACCGCCCGAGAGCGGCCCGACCGGGCGGTCCAGCACCGCGTCCAGCGCGCTCCGGTCGCCGAAGAGGCCCTCGAGGACGTCGCGGACCCGCGCGTCGGCCGCCCACTCGTGCGCCGGGCCGTGGCCGAGCACCAGCGACCGGACCGTGGCCGAGGCGTCGAGGTCGTCGGCCTGGCCGACCGCGGCGACCCGCAGGCCGCCGGTGTGGGTCACCCGCCCGGTGTCCGGCGGCACGCTGCGGGTCAGCACGCCGAGCAGGGTCGACTTGCCGCCTCCGTTGCGCCCCACGACGCCGACCCGGTCGCCCTCGCCGACCCCGAGGGAGACGGCGTCGAGGAGCACGGTCGTGCCGTACGCCTTGGTGACCGACTCGAGGTTGACCAGGTTGCGACCGCTGCGCGGGGCCGGCGGCACCTCAGCCCTCCCCAACGACCCGAGCGCCCCCCACCGGGCCGTGGCAGCGCTTCACCGCGCGGCAGGTGCCGGTGGCGCTGAGGGCGACCGCGATGTCGATGGCGTGCTCAGGGCTGCGGGCGAGGAAGACGACGGTGGGACCGCTGCCGGACACGACCGCACCGAGCGCCCCGGCCTCCCGGCCGGTGCCCAGCGTCTGGCGCAGTGCCGGCCGCAGCGAGCAGGCCGCCTCCTCGAGGTCGTTGTGCAGCGCGGCCCCGAGCGCGTCGGCGTCGCCGGCACGCAGCGCCGCCATCAGGTCAGGCCCCACCCGGGGCTCCGGCACCTCGCGCATCTCGCGCAGCCGGTCGCACTCGGCGTAGACCTCGGGCGTGGACAGGCCGCCGTCGGCGAGCGCGGCCACCCACTGGAAGCGCCCGCGGGCCAGCACCGGGGCCAGCACCTCACCGCGGCCGGTGCCGACGGCGGTGCCGCCGGTCAGCGCGAACGGCACGTCGCTCCCGACCTGCGCCCCCAGCGCCGACAGCTCGCCGCGGGAGAGACCGGTGCTCCACAGCGCGTCGCAGGCGACCAGCGCGGCGGCGGCGTCGGCGCTGCCGCCGGCCATGCCGCCGGCGACCGGGATGCCCTTGGTGATGTGCAGGGCCACGTCCGGGCTGCGGCCGACGTGGCGGGCCAGCGCCATCGCGGCTGCGGCCGCCAGGTTGGACGGGTCCTGCGGCACGTCCTCGACCGGGACCCCGGTCCCGGCGCTGACGCTCACCGCCAGGCCGTCGGAGTCGCTGGCGATCACCTCGTCGTGCAGGGACACGGCGTGGTAGGCGGTGGCGACGTCGTGGTAGCCGTCGCGGCGCAGCGGGCCCACCGAGAGGTGGAGGTTGATCTTCGCCGGCGCACGCACGACCACCGACGACATGACGCCACCCTAGGCACCGGTCGACCGCCGACGTGCGCCGCCGAGCCGCATGATCACCGGGACCGGGTCGGGCGGTGCGCCGCCAGCCGGGCGAACGCCGTCACGTCGAGCGCCTCGCCGCGCGCCCGCGGGTCGATGCCGGCGGCGCGCAGCGCCTGCTCCGCGGCGTCCGGCGAGCCGGCCCAGCCGGCCAGGGCGGCCCGCAGGGTCTTGCGGCGCTGCGCGAAGGCCGCGTCGACGACGGCGAAGACCTCGTCGCGGGTCGCCGTCGTCGCCGGAGGCTCGCGGCGCGACATCGCGACCAGCCCGCTGTCGACGTTGGGCGCCGGCCAGAAGACGTTGCGGCCGACGGCACCGGCGCGACGTACGTCGGCGTACCACGCCGCCTTCACCGATGGCACGCCGTAGACCTTGGACCCGGGTGGTGCCGCGAGCCGGTCCGCCACCTCCGCCTGCACCATGACGAGGACCCGCCGCACGCTCGGGAAGGTCGCCAGCAGGTGGAGCAGCACCGGCACCGCGACGTTGTAGGGCAGGTTGGCGACCAGCGCGGTCGGCAGAGGGCCGTCGAGGTGGGTGAGCCGCAGGGCGTCGGCGGTGACGACCGTGAGTCGCGGCGCGTACGTCGCCGCACGGCTCGCGACGGTCGCGTCCAGCTCGCCGGCGAGGACAGGGTCGATCTCGACCGCCACCACCGAGGAGGACTGGGCGAGGAGGCCGAGAGTCAGCGACCCGAGGCCCGGACCGACCTCGAGCACGACGTCGTCCGGGCCGACAGCAGCCGTGCGCACGATGCGGCGCACCGTGTTGGGGTCGATGACGAAGTTCTGGCCCAACGTCTTGGTCGGCCGGGTGCCGAGGCGGCCGGCGATCTCGCGGACCTCGGCCGGCCCGAGCAGCGCGGCCGCAGCGCCAGCCCGCGCGGCGGGGTCCGTCACCTACGTGAAGAGGTTGCTGCCGCAGACCGGCCACTGCCCGGCACCGCTGCGGTTGTAGAGGATCTGCGCGCGATAGGTCTGCTCGGCGGCGCTGTTCTCCGTGGGCAGCCCGCTGCCGCCGACGGACTGCCAGGTGGACAGCGCGAACTGGTAGAGGCCGTAGTAGGGCCCGGCGCTGTTGACCGCCTGGGGGTTGCCGCCCGACTCGCACTCGGCGAGGGCCGCCCAGTTCAGGCCGTCGGCGGTCGGTTGGTTCTGCGGCAGCTGCTTGGTGCCGACGAGCAGCACCTGGGTGACCGGCTTCTTGGCGACCCGCTCGTCGACGAGCCGACGTGAGTCGAGCTCGCCGTCCAGGTAGGTCTCGACGTAGCGGCGCACCCGGATGCCGACCTTGCCGGCCGTCACGACCTTGCTCTGTCCCTGGTAGAGCTCCGCGCTCTTGCGCTTGACGGTCCGGAACAGGATCGGCCGCTGCTCCACCACCCGCTTGCCGTCGACCCGGGTGACGCCGACGACCTGCTCGGCGTAAGGGACGGCAGTGAGGTCGGTGCTCACCCGGTCCTGCTCCCGCAGCTCGACCCCTGCCTCGGACATCGCGCTGCGCAGCGTCGGCGCGGTGGTGGTGACCTCGTGCCGGTCGCCGTCGGCGAGGAAGGTGACGTGGTGCGGCAGGCGGACGTCGAGCGACATGCCGCCGCGGCCGATGCTCCGGCTGCGGGAGGCGGAGACGTAGGCGCCCTCGGCGCGCACGCCGAGCATCACCAGGGCCTCGGAGACGCTGCGCGCCGTGGTCCAGGCGGTGCGCGTCTGGCCGTCGACGGTCAGCAGCACCGGCCGGCCGTAGCGGACCACCACCTGCTCGCCGTCGTCGAGGTGCTCGCCCGGCGCCGGCGTGACCAGGTCGTGCTCGAGGTCGACCGGCAGGTCTCGCGACTCGAGGAGGTCACCGACCGTGCCGGCGAACGTCCGCACCTTCGTCGCCTGCCCGTCGACGGACAGCGTGACGGTCTTGTCGCGGGCCACGAAGGCGGTCGTGCCGGCCACCAGACCGAGCACGACGACCGCCTGCAGCACGAGTGCGGGCAGGCTGCGCAGGACGGACCGGCTCGGTCCGCGCGCGTGCCGCCCGGTGCTCATAAGCCGACGACGCTAGCAGCGGCCCCCTCGGAGCCTGAAACCGATCTTGGTGGCCGGACCGGTGGGTTTCCGGGGCGATTTGTCCGGCCTGACCCCTGGAAGTCACCGGTCGGTGGTCACCAGGGGCCGAAGGCGTCGTCGGTGTTGGCGGCCAGGGCGGTGCAGAGGGCCTCCAGGTCGGCGCCCAGCACCTCGGCCATCGCCCGCACGGTGTGCGGGACGAGGTAGGACGCGTTGGGCCGGCCGCGGTAGGGCGTCGGCGTCAGGTAGGGCGCATCGGTCTCGACCAGCAGCCGGTCCAGCGGGGTCACGGCCAGCGCCTCGCGCAGGGCGCCCGCGTTCTTGAACGTCACCGGCCCGGCGAAGGACAGCCACCAGCCCTGCTGCGCGCAGTGCTCGGCCATCGCGGCATCGCCCGAGAAGCAGTGGAAGACGACACGCTCGGGCGGTCCGGCGTCGTGCAGCACCCGCAGAACGTCGGCGTGGGCGTCGCGGTCGTGGATGACGAGCGCCTTGTCGTGCCGCTTCGCCATCTCGACGTGCGCCAGGAAGGACTCCTCCTGCACGTCGCGCCCGTCCGGCCCGGTCCGGCAGTGGTCGAGCCCGGTCTCCCCCACCGCGCGAACGTCGCTGCTGGCCGCCAGGGCGTCGATCTCGGCCAAGGCGCGGTCGAGCTCCCCGGCCGCGGCCAGCAGCGGGGCCTCGTTGGGGTGCAGCGCGACGCCGGCGACGACCGCGTTGTGCTGCCCGGCGGTCTCGACCGCCCAGCGCGCTCCAGGCAGGTCGCAGCCGATCTGCACGATGCGCGGCACCCCGACCGCGGTCGCCATCGCCAGCGCGGTCTCGACCGACAGCCCGTCGTCCGGCGGGTCGGCGATGTCGAGGTGGCAGTGGCTGTCGGTGACCGGCACCGGCAGCGGCTCGGGGGCCGGCGGCCTTTCGCGGACACCACTCACCCGGTCGGGGTCTCCTCGATGCGCGGGAAGAGCGGCTCCGACTTGGTCACTGTCGCTCCCCCGGGCAGCTGGCCCCACGTACCCGCGTCCTGGACGCGCGCGCCGCTGATCGGCCCGAGCGCCGCCTCGGCGCCCAGCGACGACCACAGGGTGCGGCACGCCTTGGGCATCACCGGGTTGAGCAGCACGGCCACGACGCGCAGCGCCTCAGCCGTGGAGTAGAGGATCCGGTCGAGGTCGGCGGCGCGCGACTCGTCCTTGGCGACCTGCCACGGGGCGTTGTCGGTGACGTAGTTGTTGACGACCCGGACGTAGTCCATCGCGGCGAGGATCGCGCCCTGGAGGTCGATCCGGTCGATGGCCTCCTCGGCCGTGGCGACGGCGGTGGCGGCTGCCTCGGCCAGCACCGGCTCGTCGGCCTTCTCGGGCAGCCGGCCGTCGCGGTAGCGGCCCACCATCGAGGTGAGCCGGGACGCCAGGTTGCCCAGCTGGTCGGCGAGCTCGGCCTTGTAGCGCGCCGACATGTCCTCCCAGGAGAACGACCCGTCCTGGCCGAAGGGGATCGCCCGCAGGAAGTAATAGCGGAACGCGTCGGAGCCGAAGACGTCGGTGATCTGCCGCGGCGGGATGCCGGTCAGCTTGGTCTTGCTCATCTTCTCGCCGCCGACCAGCAGCCAGCCGTTGGCGAAGACCTTGCGGGGCGGCTCGAGGCCGGCGGCCATCAGCATCGCCGGCCAGATGACGGCGTGGAAGCGCAGGATGTCCTTGCCGACGAGGTGCACGTCGGCCGGCCAGAGGCGGGCGAAGCGCTCCGGGTCGGTGCCGTAGCCCGCGGCGGTCGCGTAGTTGAGCAGCGCGTCGATCCACACGTAGAGCACGTGCGCGTCGTCCCAGGGCACCGGGATGCCCCAGTTGAACGTGCTGCGGGTGATCGACAGGTCCTGCAGTCCGCTGCGCACGAAGGACAGCACCTCGTTGCGCGCCGACTCTGGCTGGACGAACGTCGGGTTGGCCTCGTAGAAGGCGAGCAGCTTGTCGCCGAAGTCGGACAGCCGGAAGAAGTAGTTCTTCTCGCTGAGCATCTCGACCGGGCGGCCGTGGATCGGGCAGAGCTTTTGGCCGGCGTGGTCGCCCTCGCCGTCGAGGAGCTCGCCCGGCAGCTTGAACTCCTCGCAGGCCACGCAGTAGGGCCCCTCGTAGGAGCCCTCGTAGACCTGCCCGGCGTCGTGCAGCGTCTGCCAGAAGTCGCGGACCCTCTCGGTGTGACGCTGCTCGGTGGTCCGGATGAAGTCGTCGTTGGCGACGTCGATCGTCTCGAGGACCGGCTTCCACTCGCCCTCGACCAGCCGGTCGGTCCACTCCTGCGGGGTGACGCCGCCCGCGTCGGCCGCCTGGAGCACCTTCTGCCCGTGCTCGTCGGTGCCGGTGAGGTACCAGACGTCCTCGCCGCGCTGCCGGTGCCAGCGGGTCAGCACGTCGCCGGCGACCGTCGTGTAGGCGTGGCCGATGTGCGGGGCGTCGTTGACGTAGTAGATCGGCGTCGTGACGTAGTACGCCTTGTCGGGGCGCGGCGCAGGGGGACCGTCGGGCATGTCCCCAGCCTAGGGGCGGGGCGCCAGCCGGTTTCCCGCCCTGCTGCCCGACGGCGACGCCTCAGCCGAGCTTGGGCAGCCCGCGCTTGAGCTGCCGGACGGCCTGGACGATCCGCTGCTCGTTCTCGATGAGGGCGAATCGCACGAAGCCGTCGCCGCCCGGGCCGAATCCGATGCCCGGCGACACGGCCACGTCGCAGTCGTTGACGATCAGCTTGGCGAACTCGATCGAGCCCAGCTCGCGGTAGGGCTCCGGGATCGGCGCCCACACGAACATCGTCCCCCTGGGTCGCTCGACCTCCCACCCGATCCGGGCCAGCCCGTCGACCAGCGCGTTGCGCCGCGACTCGTAGACCGCGTTGACCTCGGCCGGGTGGTCCGGCGCCTCGTTCATCGTGACGGTGGCCGCGATCTGGATCGGCTGGAAGGTGCCGTAGTCGAGGTACGACTTCAGCTTGGTCAACGCGGCGACCACCTCGGCGTTGCCGAGGAGGAAGGCCACCCGCCAGCCGGCCATCGAGAACGACTTGGTCATCGAGTAGAGCTCGACCGCGCAGTCCTTCGCGCCCTCGCACTGCAGGATGGACGGCGGCAGGTAGCCGTCGAAGGCCACGTCGGCGTAGGCGAAGTCGTGGACCAGCACCACGTCGCGCTGGCGGGCCCAGTCGACGAGGCGCTGCAGGTCGGCCGGCTCGACGGTCGCCGTCGTCGGGTTGTGCGGGAAGGACAGGACGACGACCCTGGGCTTGGGCCAGCCGAGGTCCCACGCCTGCATCACGTTGGACACGTAGTCCTCGCCGGTGCCGACCGGCACCTGCCGTGCGTCGGCACCGGCGAAGTAGGGGCCCCAGATGTGGATGGGGTAGCTCGGCGACGGCACGAGGGCGGCGTCACCGGGCTGCAGCAGCACCCACATCAGGTGGCTGAAGCCCTCCTTGGCGCCGATCGTCGAGAGCACCTCGGTCTCGGGGTCGAGGGTGACGCCGAACTTGCGCGCGTAGAGCGCCGCGACGGCCTGGCGCAGCTTGGGGATGCCGCGGCTGGCCGAGTAGCGGTGGTTGCGCGTGTTGCGCGCGGCCTCGGCCAGCTTCTCGACCGCGATCTCCGGGGAGGGCAGGTCGGGGTTGCCGAAGCCGAGGTCGATGACGTCACGACCGCCCCGCCGAGCCTCCTGCTTGAGCCCGTCGATGATCGTGAAGACGTACGGCGGCAGGCCCGGGATCCGGCGGAACTCCATCTCCCCAGGCTAGTCACGCGCCGCGAGCACCGCGTCGTACAACGCGCGCCGTGAGACGCCGTGCGCGGCCGCCACGGTCCCGGTGGCGTCCTTGAGGCGTACGCCGCGCCCGGTCACCAGGGCCTCGACCTCGGCCACCAGGTCGGCCGGGCTGGCTGCCTCGCCGGCCGCGGCACCGGCGACGACCACCGTGACCTCGCCGCGCACCCCCTCGGCCGCCCAGCCGGCCAGCTCGCGCAGGCCGGCGCGACGTACCTCCTCGTAAGTCTTGGTCAGCTCGCGACAGACGGCGGCCGGGCGGTCGTCGCCCAGCACGTCGGCCATCGCCGCGAGGGCCGGCGCCAGCCGGTGGGGCGCCTCGAAGAAGACCATCGTGCGCGGCTCGGCCGCCAGCTCGGCCAGCCGACGCGCCCGCTCGCCGGCCTTGCGCGGCAGGAAGCCCTCGAAGCAGAAGCGGTCCACCGGCAGCCCCGACACCGCAAGGGCCGTGAGCACCGCAGACGGGCCAGGCACCGCGGTCACCGGCACGCCGGCCGCCACGGCGGCGGCCACCAGCCGGTAGCCCGGGTCGCTCACCGACGGCATGCCGGCGTCGGTGACCACGAGGACCCTGGACCCGGCCAGCATCGCCTCGACCAGCTCGGGCGTGCGGCTCGACTCGTTGGCGTCGTAGTAGGAGACGACCCGCCCGGCCGGCTCGACGCCGAGCTCGCGGGCCAGGCGGCGCAGCCGGCGGGTGTCCTCCGCCGCGACGACGTCGGCCGACGTGAGCTCGCGGGCCAGCCGTGGCGAGGCGTCGGACGGGTCGCCGATCGGCGTCCCCGCCAGCACCAGCACGCCGACCGTCACCCGCCCATCATGTCCGTTCCGTAGGCTGGGCCGGTGCTCATGCCGGCGACCGACCGCGCCCGGGTGCGGGAGCGGCTCGCGGCGCCGATGCCCGCCGACCGCCTCTGGGGCTGGGTAGGCCCGCTGCTGGTCACGGCGTTCGCCGGGCTGCTGCGCTTCTCGGACCTGGGCCGGCCCAAGGCCTTCGTCTTCGACGAGACCTACTACGCCAAGGACGCCTGGTCGCTGCTGCACTTCGGCGTCGAGCAGGACTACATCAAGGCCAAGGTGAAGGACGGGCCCGACCCGGCCAACGCGAAGATCCTCGCCGGCAACCTGGACGGGCTCTGGACCGGCGACCCGTCCTACGTGGTGCATCCGCCGGGCGGCAAGTGGATGATCGCGCTCGGCGAGCAGCTGTTCGGCATGACGCCGTTCGGCTGGCGGTTCGTCGTCGCGCTGACCGGCACGCTGGCCGTTCTCGTCGTCGCGCGGACCGGGCGCCGCCTGTTCCGCTCGACGCTGCTCGGCTGCACCGCCGGGCTCCTGCTGACCCTCGACGGCATGGCGTTCGTGCACAGCCGCACCGCGCTGCTCGACCCGCTGGTGATGTTCTGGGGGCTGGTCGCCTTCGCCGCGCTTGTCATCGACCGGGACCGGACCCGCGAGCGCCTGGCCGACCAGCTCGAAGCGGTGTCGGCCGGCCGCTTCGGGCCGGCTCTCGGCTGGCGGCCGTGGCGGCTGCTCGCCGGTCTGGCCCTCGGCATGGCCTGCGCCACCAAGTGGAGCGGAATCTACTTCGTCGCGGTGTTCGGCCTGATGACCCTGCTCTGGGACATGGGTGCCCGGCGCACCGCCGGCGTCCGCCGGCCCTGGCTGGGCGCCCTGGTGCGCGACGCCGGCCCGGCCTTCGTGTCGCTGGCCGTCGTCGCGCTGGCCGTCTACCTCGCGTCGTGGACCGGCTGGTTCCTGGCCGACGAGGACGCGGCCTTCTACCGCGGCTGGGCCAACGACAACCCCGGGCCGCCGCTGGTGCCCGACGCCCTGTACAGCCTCTGGCACTACCACCACGAGGCGTGGAACTTCCACACCGGTCTCGAGAGCTACCACCCCTACCGGTCCAACCCGTGGGGCTGGCTGGTGCTGGCCCGTCCGGTCTCCTACTTCTACAAGGGGTTCTCCGACGGGCAGAGCGGGTGCACGGTCGACCAGTGCTCCCAGGCGGTCAGCGCACTGGGCACCCCCGCCATCTGGTGGGCTGCCTGCCTGGCGCTGCCGGTGCTGGTCTACCTGTGGGCCGGGCGCCGCGACTGGCGCGCGGGGGCGATCCTCGCCGGCGGCGCAGCCGGCTACCTGCCGTGGTTCCTCTACCAGGAGCGCACGATCTTCTCGTTCTACGCCGTCGCCTTCGTGCCCTACCTGTGCCTCGCGATCACCCTCTGCCTCGGCCTGGTCCTCGGGCCGAGGACCGCCACACCCACCAGGCGCCAGTGGGGCGCGGCGGTCGCCGGTGCCTACCTGCTTCTCGTAGTCGCCAACTTCGCATACCTGCTGCCGGTGATCAGCGCCCAGGTCGTGCCGTACGCCGACTGGTACTCGCGCATGTGGTGGAAGTCCTGGATCTAGGGGAACGACTGCTCCCGTGGCATCGGAGAGCAAGCGCACGGTTCTGGTCGCCTTCGCGGCCAACCTGGCGATCGCGGTGGCCAAGCTGGCCGCCGGGCTGGTCAGCGGCTCGAGCTCGATGCTCGCCGAGGCGGCGCACTCGTTCGCAGACACCCTCAACCAGGTCTTCCTGCTGACCAGCCTGAGGGTCGCGGCACGGCCGGCCGACCGGGAACACCCGTTCGGCTACGGCAAGGCCCAGTTCTTCTGGTCCCTCCTCGCGGCGGTGGGCATCTTCGTCGCGGGAGCGGTCTTCTCGATCTACGAAGGGGTGCACACCCTGCTCTCCGGCGGCACGGAGTCAGGCGGCGTCCTCCTGCCGTACGCCGTCCTCGCGGTCGCCTTCGTGGCCGAGGGGGTCAGCTGGCTGCGGGCCCTGCGCCAGATGCGCGGCGAGGCGTCCGCCCAGGACCGGTCCCTGCGGCAGCACGTGCGAACCAGCAAGGACCCGACGGTCAAGACGGTGCTGGCGGAGGACAGCGCCGCCCTCGTCGGCATCCTGCTGGCGGCCGTCGGCGTCGGACTGCACCACGTCACCGGGGACGCCAGGTGGGACGGCTACGCGGCGATAGCGATCGGGGTGCTGCTCGCGTTCGTCGCCTTCGTGCTCGGCCGGGACAACTCCGACCTGCTGATCGGCGAGACGGCCGAGCCGGCGCTCGTGGTCGACGTCTACGACCGGCTGTATGCGACGGACGAGGTCACCGGAGTCGTCGAGCTGCTGACGATGCATCTCGGCCCCGAGCAGGTCCTGCTCGCCGTCCGCGTCGACCTGGCCGACGCCCTCACCGCCGGACAGGTGGAGCACTTCGCGGAGTCGGTCGACCGTGAGCTGCGCGAGGCCCACCCGGAGATCACCCAGGTGTTCCTCGACCCCACGCGGCCGGACCCGGACCTGACGCGCCGGACAGCGGTGCACGTCGACCGGCTCCGCTCCGGGGTCCCGGCCGAGGCCGAACTCGCTTGACGCCCGGTCACCCGAAGGCATGAGGTGACCCGGTGCTGCACCACACCGTGACCGGCTCCGGGCCGGCCGTCGTCCTCATCCACGCCGGCGTCGCCGACGGCCGGATGTGGGACGCCACCCGCGACGGGCTCTCCGACGCGTGGACCGTCGTGGTCCCCGACCTTCGCGGCTTCGGCGACTCTCCGGTGCCGCCCGCCGACGCGGCGCCGTGGAGCAACTCGGGCGACGTCCTGGACCTGCTGGACCACCTCGGCATCGCCGAGGCCGCGGTCGTCGGCGCGTCGTACGGCGGGCGGGTGGCCATCGAGGTCGCGGCCACCGCCACCGACCGGGTGACCCGGCTGGTGCTGCTCGCACCGTCCGTCGCCGGGATGGAGCCGAGCGAGGCGCGGCGCGCCTTCGGCGACGAGGAGGACGCGCTGCTGGAGGCCGGCGACGTCGAGGGCGCCACCGAGCTCAACATCCGCACCTGGCTCGGGCCGGAGGCCGACGACACGGCCCGCGCGCTCGTGCACGACATGCAGAAGCGGGCCTTCGAGGTCCAGCTCGCCGCCGACCCGGACGCCGAGCCGCAGCCCGTCGACGCCGACCCGTCGCGGATCAGCGCTCCGACCACGATCGTGGTCGGAGCTCACGACCTCCCCGACTTCGCGCCCACGGCCAGGTGGCTGCGTGAGGCGGTACCGACCGCCGAGCTGGTGGAGCTGGACTGGGCCGGGCACCTGCCGACGCTCGAGCGGCCCGCCGACACGGTCGCACTCGTTCGGGGAGCACTGGGCTCGTGGCCGACGCTCAGCCCTTGAGCCCGGAGCGCGACACCCCCTCGATGA
>DATHAP010000189.1 GCA_035489715.1 Actinomycetes bacterium | reverse complement strand
ACAGCTGGTCGGCGACCGGCGGGTCGGCCACCTCCACGACCTCAGGCCCCTCGGGGACTTCGGCGACCTCAGGAGCGTCGGCGACCTCGACGGGATCGACGGGGTCGACGGGGTCGACGGACTCGACGGACTCGACGGACTCGACCGACTCGACGGGCAGCGGCGCTTCGGGCAGCTCGGGCATGTCCGGCAGCATGGGCTGCTCGGCGCCCTCGAGAGCCTCGGGGCCGGGGCCGGGGCCGGGGCCGGGGCCGTCGGGCCGGTCGGGCCGGTCGGGCCGGTCGGGGCGGTCGGGCCGGTCGGGCTGGTCGGTCACGTCAGGCCTTCCCGATGGTCACGCGCTCGATAGTCACCGGCGTGGCAGGCTTCCCGTCCTCGCCGCCGCCCTCGACGCCGGCCTCGGCGACCTTTGTGACCACGTCGAGGCCCTCCGTGATGGTGCCGAAGACCGTGTAGTTCGGCGGCAGGGTGCTGTCCTCGTACACGAGGAAGAACTGGCTGCCGTTCGTCCCCGGTCCGGCATTGGCCATCGCGACGGTGCCGGCCGGGTAGTTGTTCTGGGCGTCGGCGGGGAGGTTCTCCTCGCCGAACTGGTAGCCCGGGCCGCCGGATCCGGTGCCGGTCGGGTCGCCGCACTGCAGTACGGAGAGCCCACCGGTGGTGAGCCGGTGGCAGGAGGTGCCGTCGAAGTACTTCGCCTCGGCGAGGTGCCGGAAGCTGTTCGTCGTGCACGGCGCCTCTGCGGCGGCCATCTCGACGGTGATCGGACCCTGGTCGGTGCTGATGGTTGCCGTGAATGGCTTGGTGTACTTCTCCGGCTTGTCCGCGTCGTAGGCGGGCAGGCCGACGTCCTTCGAGGCCTCACCGGCCTTCGTGTAGGTGCAGCCGGCCCCCTCGGTCTCGCTCGGCGAGCTGCTCGGCGACGGAGACCCGGAGGCCTTCGGGCTGGCCGAGTCCTTGCCCTTGGTGGCCACCGTGTCGTCGTCGTCCCCGCCCGCGACAGCCAGCCACACCACGCCACCGGCGACGAGCAGGACCGCCACCACAACGGCGGCGATCTGCTGCGACTTGCGCCGCCGGAGCGCAGTGTCACGGCGGCGTGCCTGCTGCCGCTCGTAGTGCTCGCGCGCCAGCTGGCGCTCCCGCTTCGCACTGCCGGCCAAGACGTCTCCTCCGTCGATCGCTCCGGTCCGGTCGGACAGTCTAGGTGGGTGGCGCTCATTGGCGACCCGAAAGGCGGTGGCAAGCCGCCGGTAGGCTCCTGTGGACTCCTGCCCGCCCGACCGAGAAGGCATCGTGATCGTCACCGGCTTTCCCGCCGCCGCGTTCGGCACCAACTGCTTCGTCGTGGCTCCCGGCCCCGGCGAGCACGCCGTGGTTGTCGACCCGGGCGTCGAGGTGGAGGAGCAGCTGGAGGAGGTCCTGCGCGAGCACCGGCTGCAGCCGGTGGCGGTCCTCCTGACCCACGGGCACATCGACCACACCTACTCGGTGACCCCGGTGTGCGGCGCCAAGGGGATCCCGGCGTACATCCATCCGGCGGACGACGGGATGCTGGCTGACCCGATGACCGGCATCTCGCCGGAGACTGCGGCGCTCTTCGGTGGCCGTCTGCAGTGGAGCGAGCCCGACGACGTCAGGCCGCTCGACGACGGCGAGGTGCTGCGGCTGGCCGGCCTGGAGATCAGCGTCGACCACGCGCCGGGGCACACCCCCGGGTCGGTCGCCTTCCGGCTGCCCGGCGACGACGTACCGCAGGTGATGCTCTCCGGGGACCTGCTCTTCGCCGGCTCGATCGGGCGCACCGACCTGCCCGGAGGCGACCCCGACGAGATGATGCGCAGCCTGGCGCGCACTGTCCTGCCGCTGGACGACGAGGTCGTCGTGCTGCCCGGGCACGGCCCGCAGACCACGATCGGGCGCGAGCGCGCCACCAACCCGTTCCTGCGCGGTCTCGCCGCGGAGCCGCGGCTGTCGCCGCCGGCCAGGGGGCTGTAGGAATGGCCAGGCCGACGCCGCTGAGCGGCTTCCCGGAGTGGCTGCCGGCGCAGCGCATCGTCGAGCAGCACGTGCTCGACGTGCTGCGTGAGGTCTTCGAGCTGCACGGCTTCGCGTCGGTCGAGACGCGGGCCGTCGAGCCGCTGGACCAGCTGCTGCGCAAGGGCGAGACCGACAAGGAGGTCTATGTCCTGCGCCGCCTGCAGGCCGATCCCGAGGACCAGGCGGTGCCGGCCGGGGGAGACCTGTTGGGCTCGACCCTGGGGCTGCACTTCGACCTCACCGTGCCGCTGGCGCGCTACGTGCTCGAGAACGCCGGACACCTCGAGTTCCCCTTCCGCCGCTACCAGCTGCAGAAGGCGTGGCGCGGCGAGCGGCCGCAGGAGGGGCGCTACCGCGAGTTCACCCAGGCCGACATCGACGTGATCGGCAAGGACACGCTGTCCTTCCACCACGAGGTGGAGATCGCCCAGGTGATCGCCGAGGCGTTCGCCCGGCTGCCGCTGCCGCCCGTGCGCCTGCAGGTCAACAGCCGCAAGCTGATCGAGGGCTACTACCTCGGCGCCGGCGTCGCCCCCGAGCAGGTCGGCGACGTCATGCGCGTCGTCGACAAGATCGACAAGGTCAGCGCCGACACCGTCGTGGCGATGCTCACCGACGATGTCGGGCTGAGCACCGAGCAGGCTCGCGCCTGCGTCGCTCTCACCGAGGTGACGGCCGACGGCGACGAGCTGGCCGGCAAGGTGAAGGCGCTCGGCGTGCAGCACCCGCTGCTCGACGAGGGCGTGGACGAGCTGGCCCGGGTGCTGATGGGCGCAGCGAGGCTGCGCTCCGACAGGTTCTCCGTCGTCGCCGACCTGCGCATCGCGCGCGGGCTCGACTACTACACCGGCACCGTCTACGAGACGCGGATGCAGGGCTTCGAGCACGTCGGTTCGATCTGCTCCGGGGGTCGCTACGACGCGCTGGCCAGCGACGGGCGAACGACGTACCCGGGTGTCGGCATCTCGCTCGGCGTGACCCGGGCAGTCGGGCCGCTGCTCAGCCGCGGGCTCCTGACCGCGTCGCGCTCGACGCCGACCTGCGTGCTGGTCGCGCTGCCCGACGAGGAGTCACGCGCGTCGCTCCAGCAGATCGCGACGGCGCTGCGGTCGCGAGGTGTCGCAACCGAGATGTCGCCGACGGCGGCCAAGTACGGCAAGCAGATCCGCTACGCCGAGCGTCGTGGGATCCCGTACGTCTGGTTCCCCCAGGACGAGGGCACTCACCAGGTGCGGGACATCCGCTCCGGCGACCAGGTCGACGCCGATCCGCGGGCCTGGGTCCCGCCGGAGGCGGACCTGCGCCCGTCCGTGTCCGGCTCCGCCGATCTCTGACCGACCGACAGCTCGACCGATGTGAAGGACTTCCCTTGATCCGCACCCGCACCGCCGGCTCGCTGCGCGCGTCGCACGCCGGCCAGACCGTGACCCTCGCCGGCTGGGTCGCCCGTCGCCGCGACCACGGCGGTGTCGCGTTCATCGACCTGCGCGACGCGAGCGGGTTCGTCCAGGTGGTCATCCGCGACGAGGCGGTGGCGGCCGGCCTGCGCAGCGAGTACTGCCTGCGGATCGAGGGCGAGGTCAGCCGGCGCCCCGAGGGCAACGCCAACCCCAACCTGCCGACGGGTGAGGTCGAGGTCGTCGCCAAGGACGTCGAGGTGCTCAGCGAGTCGGCGCCCCTGCCGTTCCAGATAGACGAGCACGTCGAGGTCGGCGAGGAGGTGCGGCTCAAGCACCGCTACCTCGACCTGCGGCGGCCGGCGCCAGCGGCGGCCCTGCGGCTTCGCAGCAAGGTCAACCAGGCCGCCCGCGAGGTGCTGCACGACCGCGAGTTCGTCGAGGTCGAGACTCCGACGCTGACCCGGTCGACGCCCGAGGGCGCTCGCGACTTCCTGGTGCCCGCACGACTGCAGCCGGGCAGCTGGTACGCCCTGCCGCAGTCGCCGCAGCTGTTCAAGCAGCTGCTCATGGTCGCCGGCATGGAGCGCTACTTCCAGATCGCCCGCTGTTACCGCGACGAGGACTTCCGGGCCGACCGGCAGCCGGAGTTCACCCAGCTCGACATCGAGATGAGCTTCGTCGACGAGGACGACGTGCTCGAGCTCGGTGAGGCGGTGCTCTCGGCGCTGTGGCGGCTCATCGGCCACGACATCCCGATGCCGATGCCGCGGATGACCTATGCCGAGGCGATGGCACGCTTCGGGTCGGACAAGCCCGACCTGCGGTTCGGGCAGGAGCTCGTTGACTGCACGCAGTACTTCGCGCGCACGCCGTTCCGGGTGTTCCAGGCGCCGTACGTCGGCGCTGTCGTGATGCCCGGCGGCGGCTCGCAGTCCCGCAAGGAGCTCGACGGCTGGCAGGACTGGGCGAAGGCGCGTGGTGCTCGCGGCCTGGCGTACGTCCTCGTCGGTGCGGACGGCGAGCTCACCGGCCCGGTGGCCAAGAACATCTCCGACGAGGAAAAGGCCGGCCTGGCCGCGCACGCCGGTGCGGCACCCGGTGACGCGGTCTTCTTCGGCGCCGGCGAGCCGGCTGCCAGCCGGGCGCTGCTCGGCGCGGCGCGGGTCGAGGTGGGCCGGCGCTGCGGACTGGTCGACGAGTCCGCCTGGTCGTTCCTCTGGGTCGTCGACGCACCGATGTTCGAGCCCAGCTCCGCCGCGCGGGCCAGCGGCGACGTGGCCGTCGGCGCCGGGGCCTGGACCGCCGTGCACCACGCGTTCACCTCGCCGAAGCCGGACTGGGTCGACCGCTTCGACGAGGACCCGGAGCACGCACTGGCCTACGCCTACGACGCCGTCTGCAACGGCAACGAGATCGGCGGTGGGTCGATCCGTATCCACCGCAGGGACGTGCAGGAGCGGGTGTTCGCCGTCATGGGCCTGACCGAGGCGGAGGCGCAGGAGAAGTTCGGCTTCCTGCTCGACGCGTTCGCCTACGGCGCCCCGCCGCACGGCGGCATCGCCTTCGGCTGGGACCGCATCTGCGCGCTGCTCGCCGGGTCGGAGTCGATCCGCGACGTCATCGCGTTCCCCAAGAGCGGCGGCGGCTACGACCCGCTCACCGCTGCGCCGGCGCCGATCACGCCGGAGCAGCGCAAGGACGCCGGCATCGACGCCGTGCCCGCGAAGGATGCGGCGCAGACGTCGACGCCGGAGAGCAAGCCGGGCGAGCCGCCGAGCCCGTCGCGCTCCTGACCCGTCCCCGCAGCACTCCGTCGACCGGCGGTGGACGTCAGTCGCTCACCCCGGCGGGGTCGCCGCGGCGCAGCCGGCCGCTGGTGAAGCGGTGCACCACCTGGTAGCCCAGGCGGAGGTACAGCCGCCGCGCCACGTCGTTGTCGCTGTACATCCCGAGCGTCACCCGCGGCCTGCGCTCCTCGAGCAGGCGCCGGGTCACCCACGCGGTGACCGCGCCGCCGAGGCCGCGGCCGCGCTGGTCGCTGCGGGTGGCGACCGACGCGAGGAACGGCACCCCGGTCCAGAACTCGGTGTGCGCGGCTACCGCCACCAGCTCGCCCGAGCCGTCTCGCACGCCGCACCACCGACGTGCGTGGTCCTGGCCCGGCTCGGCGTCGTGGCGGCCGCTGTGCGTGCGCAGCAGCTCGGTGATGTCGTCGTGGTCGGGCTCGCCGAGCCACCGGACCCGGTCCTCGCCGGGCTGGACCGGCGGGAGGGTGGTCGTGGCGAGCCACTCCCAGTCGTTCGCCGGTTCGAGGCGCAGGTGGGTGGGCAGCAGCGGGACGACGTCCCGCGACAGGGACGCGGAGCCCACGGCGACCTCGCCGTCCTCGAGAAGTACGTCGCCCAGGAGCGCGACGGCGGCCGACGGGTCGCCCAAGCAGGTCAGGTGGCCGCTGCCAGGCCACCGGGGCGAGCGCACCAGCCAGCCGACCGCGCCGTCGTCACCCGCCCACAGCGCGGCCGCCGAGTCGTCGACCTGCGCGACGTACGCGTCGTGCGGTGCGAGCGCGTGCAGCTCCGCAGCGGACGCCAGCCGGCGTGCGGTCACCGCGTCACCTCGACCGGGTCAGTCGCCGGCTGCCGGACCGGCGGCGGCTCGACGTGCTCGCGCAAGCCGATCCGGTCGTGGACCCGGCGCAGCCAGGGCGGCGCCCACCAGTTCTTGTCGCCGAGCAGGGTCATGGTGGCGGGGACCAGCAGGCAACGGACCAGGGTGGCGTCGACGGCGACCGCCGTGGCGAGGGCCAGGCCCATCTGCTTGATGCCGAGCAGCTTGCCGCTGGTGAAGCCGAGGAACACGATCAGCACCAGCAGCGCCGCCGAGGTGATGATGCGGCCGCTGCGCTGCAGCCCGACGGCCACGGCGTCGTCGTTGGACAGCCCCGAGTCGTAGAGCTCCTTGACCCTCGACAGCAGGAAGACCTCGTAGTCCATCGAGAGCCCGAACGCGAACGCGAACACGACCACCGGCACCCACGTCTCCAGCGCACCGGTCGGCGTGAAGTCGAGCACACCGGACAGGTGACCGTCCTGGAACACCCAGACCAGCACGCCGAAGGTCGCGCCCAGGGACAGCGTGTTCATGACGAGGGCCTTGACCGGCACCAGCACCGAGCCGGTCATCAGGAAGAGCAGCACGAAGGTGCCGACGACGAGGATGGTCAGTGCCCAGGGCAGCCCCTCGAGGACCAGCGCCTTGAAGTCGACCAGGATCGCGGCCGGCCCGGTCACCCAGGTCTCGAAGTCGGGCCGGTCGGTTCGCAGCTCGTCCACCAGGTCCTGCGCCTGGTGGCCCTGGGTCTCGCCCTGGGGGGTGATCTCGACCATCGACCAGCCCTGCTGCCGGTCCTCGGCCGGGGCGACCCGCGCCACCTCCGGCAGGTCGGCGACCGTGTCGGCCCAGGTCTGCAGCTCGGCTGCAGGCACCCGGGCGAGTACCAGGACCGGGTCGGTGGCCTCGGTGGGGAAGGCCGCGGCGACCGCCTCGACGTACCGCCGCGCCTCGAAGTCCTCGGGGAGCAGGTCGGCGCCGCCGTTCTGGAACTCCACCCGCAGGAACGGCGTGCCGAGCGCGAGCAGCAACCCCGACAGCAGCAGCGTGACCAGCAGCGCGTGGCGCTGGGTCCGGCGAGCCATCCGGGAGAAGAAGCCGTCGTCGGACACCCGCGTCGTCGGCACCCGGATCCGGCGGTGGAAGGCGCCGATCAGCGCCGGCACCAGGGTCAGGCCGACCAGCAGGGCGACGACCACGACCGTCACGCCGGCTGCGCCGAGCGCCCGGAAGATGGACAGCTCGAAGACGAAGAGGCCGGTCAGCGCGGTCGCGACGGTCAGGGCGCTGAACGAGATGGTGCGGCCGGCCGTGGACAGCGCGACGGCGACCGCGTCCTCGGGCCCGCGGCCGAGCCCGCGTTCCTCCCGGTAGCGCTGCACGATCAGCAACGCGTAGTCGATCGACAGGCCCAGCCCCATGACCGTGGTCACTGAGGGCACCGACGGGTCCAGGTCCATCAGGTAGGAGACGCCGAGCAGGGCGGCCAGCCCGCCGGCGATCGAGCACAGCGCCCCGAGGAGGGGGACGCCGGCCGCGACGAAGCCGCCGAACAGCAGGACCATCACCGCGAGCGTGATCGGTAGCGCGACCAGCTCGCCGCGCTCGGTGTCACGCTGCGACTGCTCCGCGCTCTCGCGCTGGAGCAGCTCGTTGCCGCCGAGCAGGACCTCGCCGGGCAGGTCGTCGCCGAGCTGGCGCAGCCGGTTCGTCGTGGCGTCGACGGCCTCGTCGAGCGGGGCACCCTCGAGGCCCCTCGTCAGGTCGACCACGACGAGCGCCTTCGTGCCGTCGGGGCTGACCAGCCCGGCTTCGGCCCGCGCCGTCAGCGGGTCGACCGCCCGGGCCACCCCCTCGGTGATCCGGAGGTCGGCGAGCGCGGCGGACAGCGCCTGCTGGCCGTCCGCGTCTGTCGGGCGGTCGACCAGGGCGCTGATCCGCGAACCGAACTCGGCCGACAACTCGAGGTGGTCATAGCCGGCGAAGGACTCGATCGACGAGCCGGAGTAGTCCGTGTCGAGCCGCGGGAAGACCTGCACACCGGCCGTGATCCCGCCCACGAAGGCGACCAGCCAGGCGAGCAGCACCAGGCGCCGGTGGCGAAAGCAGGAACGGCCGAGTCGGGCGAGCACCCGCCCATTGTCGCTGGCGCGTCGGCGCGGGCGGATAGCGTCGGGCCCGTGGACCTGTTCGAGTCGGCCGCCGAGGACCGGCCGGACCGCGACGCCGGCAAGCCGCTCGCCGTCCGGATGCGGCCGCGCACCCTCGACGAGGTCGTCGGCCAGGACCATCTGCTCGTGCCCGGCTCGCCGCTGCGGCGGCTGGTGGCCGGCGACGGCGGGGTGGCCGGGCCCGCGTCGGTGATCCTCTGGGGACCGCCCGGCACCGGCAAGACCACGCTGGCCTACCTCGTGTCGTCGGCGACCGGTCGCGCGTTCACCGAGCTGTCGGCGGTCAACGCGGGGGTGAAGGAGGTCCGTGCGGTCGTCGAGGCGGCCCGCCGGGACAGCGCGATGTCCGGCCGCGAGACGGTGCTCTTCATCGACGAGGTGCACCGCTTCTCCAAGACCCAGCAGGACGCGCTGCTCCCGGCCGTCGAGAACCGCTGGGTCACGCTGATCGCCGCGACGACCGAGAACCCGCACTTCTCGGTGGTGTCGCCGCTCCTGTCCCGATCGCTGCTCCTCACCCTCGCGCCGTTGGACGACGCCGGGGTCGAGGAGGTCGTACGTCGCGCGGTCGCTGACCCGCGCGGCCTCGACGGGGCGCTGGACGTGTCCGACGAGGCGATGGCCCACCTGCTCCGGGTGGCCGGTGGGGACGCGCGCCGTGCCCTGACCGCGCTGGAGGCCGGTGCCGGAGCGGCGCTGGCGACCGGTTCGCCGACCCTCGACGTCGAGACGCTGGAGACGGCGGTCGACCGGGCGGCTCTGCGCTACGACCGGGACGGCGACCAGCACTACGACGTCATCTCGGCGTTCATCAAGTCGGTCCGCGGGTCCGACGTCGACGCGGCGCTGCACTACCTGGCGAGGATGGTGGAGGCGGGGGAGGACCCGCGGTTCATCGCCCGGCGGCTGGTGATCCTGGCCTCGGAGGACATCGGGCTGGCCGACCCGACCTCCCTGCTGGCCGCCGTGGCCGCGGCCGAAGCCGTCGCCCTGATCGGGATGCCCGAGGCGCGGATCAACCTGGCCCAGGCAGTCATCCACCTCACCCTCGCCCCGAAGAGCAACGCCGTGGTGGTCGCCGTCGACAGCGCCATCAGCGACGTACGCGCCGGGCTGGCCGGACCGGTCCCGCCCCACCTGCGGGACGCGCACTACCGGGGGGCGACGACGATCGGGCACGGGAAGGGCTACGTCTACCCGCACGACGAGCCCGGCGGGGTGGCCGGGCAACAGTACCCGCCCGACGTGGTGCTGCCGCGGACCTACTACCGCCCCACCCGGCACGGCGCCGAGGCGCGGCTGGCCGACCTGTGGGACAAGCTGCGCGCCCTCGTCCGCGGCGGCACCTGACCGATCACACTGGTGCGTTTCAGGGGTGAAATGTCCGTTCGGGCCCCCGGAACTCACCAGTCGACGGGGATGGACTGTGGCCGCCAGGGTCGCGCCGGCGCCCAGCCCCAGGAGCGCATGCCGCGCTGCGTGTGCTCGAGCGCCCGACGGCGCCCCTGGTGGACTCGTGCCACGGTCTGCGCCCGATAGCGGGTCACGTCGAGGGAGGTTGCCCGGATGACGACGAGACCGAGATCCTCGAAGTTCTCCTCGCGGGTGTTGTCGAAGGTGTGCGCTTGCAGCTCCCGGTGGATGCTTCCGTCGTACTCGCCCAGGAGCCCGATCTCGACGTCCAACAGATCGGCCATCCCGACCACGGTGCCGCGGTCATCGACGACGTCGGGGTTGCACTGCGGCACGGGAAGACCGGCCTCCATCACCCACATGTATCTCAGACGCGACTCGCCGGTGGATCGTGCTGACGGGTCGACGAGGGGTGCCATCCGGCGCACGACGCGGACACCGCGAAGCCGCCCTTGGCTCCGGGCGTACTCGGTGACGGCTCCCGGGTCGACGTCGAGCCATCGGGCCATCACGTCCCCGAGGACCAGCGCGTCCTCCGGGCCGTGCCAGCGCATCAGGTCGAAGGTCGTCCGGACGTCCCCGCTCACCCGAACGCCCCGGACCTCCACGACGTCGTCGGGAGTGAACCGGCTGCGGACGAACCGCACACCGTCGCGAGGCGCCACATGCTGGTCGTAGGTCGGCACGCCGATGAGGACCGGCTCCAGCTGGCGGCCGCTGCGGCCACGTCCGTCGAGCTCGTCGGCTCCCAGCAGTCGCCCTGCCGACCACCCGACGAAGGCGCCGTCGGCAGGTACCAGCTCGGCCGCATCGAGGATCCGCTGGAGCACGGGGTCTCCGGCGTTGCCGGCCGGGACATGGATGCCGTGGAAGGGGGAGCGCCAGCCCGGGCCGCGCAGCTCGTCGGCGGTGACCTCCACATCGAGCAGGTCCGCCGTCCGCAGGCTTCGTCGCGTGCCATCCACCGCGAACGACGATGGGCGGCGGCAAGGCCCGCTGACGAGGCCTCGGACGGCAGCTGTGGACAGGTGGCCGAGGTCGGCGCGCTGTGGACGCACACACTGGTGGGTTTCCGGGGCGGGAGCTCACATTTCGCCCCGGGAACTCACCGGTCGGGGTCGTCGAGGGCCGCGATAGGGTCGGCGCCATGTCTGTGGGAGACGTCGCGGGTCTGATCGCGGCCATCGCGTTCGTGCTGCTGGTCGGCGCCCTGGCGGTCCCGCTGCTCAAGCTCGGCGGCGTCCTCGACGAGACCCGGTCGATGATCAAGGGGGTCTCCGACGAGACCGTCCCGCTGCTGTCCGAGGTGACCACGACGGTCACCACGACCAACGCCCAGCTGGTCCGGGTCGACGCCATCACCAGCAACGTCCAGGCGGCGACCACCAACGTCAGCGCCATGACCGCGCTGTTCGCCGCCACTTTCGGCGGCCCGGTCGTCAAGGTCGCCGCGTTCACCTACGGGGTGCGCAGCGCGATGGCCGACCGGCCGGGCACCCGGACCCGTCGCAAGGTT
>DATHAP010000188.1 GCA_035489715.1 Actinomycetes bacterium | reverse complement strand
GCGAGGTTCTCGTCGTTGCGCGGGTCGGGGATGACCGCCGTCCGCTTCTGCTTCCTGGTGGTGCCGGTCCCCGCACGCGGCAGGTCGAAGCCGTCCATCGCCAGGTCACCACCGGCGCGGGCGGTGCGGCCGGTCCTGAGGTGCCGGTCGTCGGAGTAGAACTTCGCCGACGCCGGGTTCTGCGGCCCGGCGCCGTAGAGCGAGTCGAGGTCCAGCGTCGGCGAGCGCCCCTGCAGCAGGTCCGCCGGCGAGACGTCGGTGCCCAGCATCACCGTGGTGCGGTCGAAGGTCAGGTCGTGGTCCACGAACTGACCCAGGTAGGTGTATCCCGCCGGGACGCTCGACGTCCCACCACCGCCTGAGGTCATCGCGCTCGCCAGGCGCCGTCGCACCGCCTCGCCGAGCTGGTCGCCCTTGGGCCCGACCCGCCGGAAGCGGAACGGCGGTGCCGCCGCCTCGAGGGTGGTGCGGGCCGCGGCGTCACGCCCGCCCCCGCTCTCGCCGACCAGCCCCTCACCGAGGAGGACGTACGTCTCCGAGCCGTGCTTGTCCACCGGACCCCCCAAGGTCGCCGGTTGTTCGCGGGCCGTGCGGCAGGTGCCGCGCGGATCAGCCGAGTGCGGCGCGCACCCGACGGCGCCGGGCCCTGCGTATCACCGGCGCGAGGCTGCCGTCGCCGGAGACCGGCTCCCGGTTGCTGACTCGGTTGGTGACCGCCCCGGTGCCGACCAGGGCCACGAAGAAGGCCAGGAAGGCCGTGACCCACTGACCGTCGGTGATCGTCCCGAACCCGCTGTTCTCCCCCTGGAGCGCGGTGAGCAGCGACGACAGGAACGCGATGACCCCGCTCGCGAAGGCCGACCAGATGGCCTTCAGGTGCGTGCGCAGGTAAGAGCCCATGATCCCCCCAGGATCTGTGCGCGGATCGTCGAGCTGACCCGCCCCCCTGCACCGAAGGTGACCGCGGCGACGCACTCTGTCAACCGGCCGGGACCGCCAGGAAGGTAATGGTTTCGTCAGGTCCGATCACCCTTCACGCGGCGACACGCGGGATCGCGCAGGTGGATCGCCCGATCGCCCCGTAACCTGCGGTCAGGCGACAGTCGCGGCACGGCGACGAGCACTCGGGGGGCGGATGAGGTCAGGACCACTGGTCGCGGCGGGGCTCGCGACCACCGCGGCGGCGCTGGTCAGCGTGCTGGCCGCCGGCGCCCTGCCGGTGGCCAACGCCGGCACCACGCCACCGCTGGACGACCCCGTACCGACCGACACGTCGACCAGCCCGACAGATCCGCCGCCGGACCCCGCGACGCCAACGCCAACGCCGACGACGCCGACCCCGCCACCACCCACGCCGACCCCCACCGTCACGCCGGTCACGCTGCTGATGCCCGACCTGGTCGCCATCCCGGCCGCCGACCCGGAGCTCAAGGTGCGCAAGAAGACCGGCGTCCGGGTCCTGCGGTTCGAGTCGTCGCTGGGAAACGTCGGCAGCGGCCCGCTCGAGGTCCGGCCGAACCAGAGCCAGCCCTGCCCGCCCGGTCAGCAGAACTCGACCCAGCTGGTCTACAGCGACACGAACCTCAACGGCGTCTACAACCGCCTCCAGGACGTCAGCGTCTGGCGGCACCGCGCCGGCTGCATGCTCTACCACCCCACGCACGACCACTGGCACTTCAAGGCGTCGGCGCAGTACTCGCTGGTCGACCCGCGCAACGGCGACGCGGTCGTCAGCTACCGGCGCAAGGTGAGCTTCTGCCTGCGCGACACCGCCCGGGTGCCTGCCGAGTACGGCACCTGGACCTACCGGGAGGTCTACGGCACCTGCACGAAGAGGTCGCCCCAGGGCATCTCGGTGGGCTGGATGGACATCTACCAGAGCTTCCTGGCGGGGCAGCGGCTCGTGCTGCCCGAGGGCCTCGCCGACGGGCTGTACTGCCTGCAGACCGTCGTCGACCCGGTCAACCAGCTCGTCGAGGGCAACGACCTCAACAACTCCTCCGTCGCCGCCTTCGGGATCCGCGGCGAGAAGGTGCACCTCCGACCACCCGAGCGCTGCCTGTGACCGCCGACCGCGGGAGCGCCGTGCCCGTGCTGTCGACCGGGATCGACCGCCGGACGCTGTTGAAGGGCGGCCTGGCCACCGCGGGCGGTCTGCTGGCCGGCGCCGGTGTCCTGGCGCCGGGCGCGGCCGAGGCAGCTCCTCGGGTCGACCGGGTGCTCGCCAAGAACCTGTCGGTGCCGTGGGGCATCGCCTTCCTCCCGAGCGGCGACGCCCTGGTCGGCGAGCGCGACAGCGGCAACGTGCACGTCGTCCGGCGGGGCGGTGGCCGCCGCCAGGTGGCTGACCTCTCGGTGTTCAGCCAGAAGTCCAGCTTCGGGGAGAGCGGGCTGCTCGGGCTCGCTCTGCACCCGGGCTTCGCGACCAACCGCTGGGTCTACGCCTACCTGTCGACGCGCAGCGACAACCGGGTCGTCCGCATGCGCCTCGCGGACGGCCGGCTGGGCAAGCGGCATCTCGTGCTCGGCGGCATCCCGATGAGCGTTCACCACAACGGCGGCGGCCTCGCGTTCGGGCCCGACGGGCTGCTCTACGTGTCGACCGGTGACGGTGAGGACTCGTCGAACGCGCAGGACCGGGGCTCGCTGGGCGGCAAGGTGCTGCGGGTGACGCCAACCGGAGACGCGGCGCCGGGCAACCCGTTCGGCAACCGCACCTGGTCGATGGGGCACCGCAACGTCGAGGGCATCACGTTCGACGCCCGCGGCAACCTGTGGGCCAGCGAGTTCGGCGAGAAGGAGACCGACGAGCTCAACCGCATCGTCGCCGGCGCCAACTACGGCTGGCCGCGGGTCGAGGGCAGCGACGGGTCCGGCGGCTATCGCGACCCGTTCGCCGAGTGGTCGCCGACCTCGATCTGCTCGCCGGCCGGCGTCGCGGTGGCCCGCGGTCGGGCCTGGCTCGGGGCGCTGCGCGGCCAGTGCCTCTACTCGGTGCGGCTGACCGGCGACAACGCCGGTCGCAAGCGGCGCCACTTCGCAGGCCGCTTCGGCCGGATCAGGGCGGTCGCGGCGGCCCCGGACGGCTCGCTGTGGATCACGACGTCCAACCGCGACGGGCGCGGGTCGCCCGGGTCGACCGACGACCGGGTGATCCGGATCGCGCTGGGCTGACGTCGACATGTCCCGGGACGTCGGGACCTTCGTCGGTAGTCGGCTCCCGCCGGGCCGACGACCCTGAAGCGCGTGACCGCACCACGCACGCCGACCGCGCCGATGGCCGGGCCGCTGATCCCGGACGGCGCCGAGCTGCTGCTGCGCGCCGCCGCAGCGGCCCCGTCGGTGCACAACACCCAGCCGTGGCTGCTCGCCGTCGATGTTGCCGAAGCCGGCGGAACCGCCGGCGTCGACCTCTATGCCGACCCCTCCCGACGGCTCCGGCACGGCGACCCCGAGGGCCGGTCGATGCTGGTCAGCGTCGGAGCCGCCGTGCTCGACGTGCGGGTGGCGCTGGCTCACCTGGCGCTGGCCGCCGACACCGAGATCGACCCGGGTCTGACCGCATCGCTGGAGGACCGCCTGAGCGGCCGGTCCGACGCCCCCTTCCTGGTGGCCCGGGTCCGCGTCACCGGCAACCCACCGGGCGGCTCCCAATCGGCACTCGCCCGCCTGTTCCCCGCGATCTGGACCCGCCGGACCAACCGGCGGCCGTTCCGGGACGAGCCGGTGCCGGCCGTCCTGCTCGACATCCTGACGGCGGCGGCTGCCGCCGAGGGCGCTAGGTTGCGCCCGGTCGTCGACCCGTCGTCGGTGGCGGCCGTCGTCGGCCTGCTGCGCACCGCGGAGGCCGCCGAGGCCGGCGACCCGGCGCTGCTCGGCGAGCGAGCCGCCCACGTGGGCGGGCGGGGTCGCACCTCCGGCATCCCGGTCGCGTCCCTCGGCCCGCGGCCGGCCGCGGCCGACGGGTCCTCCGTCGGAGCCGTCCGGGACCTCGGCATCGGCGTGTCCGCGGTGCGCGAGTCGGCGGCGTTCGAGACCGCCCCCACGCTCGCCCTCCTCGGCACGACCGGTGACGAGCCGGCCGACTGGGTCCGGGCCGGTCAGGCGCTGCAGCGGCTGTGGCTCGAGGTGACGACGGCCGGCCTGCACGCCTCGCTGCTCAACCAGCCGCTGGAGCACCCCCGGCTCAGGCCGGCCCTCGTCACGCTGGCCCCCGGCGCCGGCGCCGCGGCCCAGGTGCTGCTGCGGATCGGGCACGGCGAGCCGGTGCCGCCGACGCCCCGTCGCCCGCTGCCGGAGCTGCGCCTCCACACCGGCTGACCAGCGAACCCTGGTGCTGCGCCGTCACAGGGGTCACCATCGTGCTCATGGTGGACGACGCAGCGCTCGCCTACACGGCATGGCGACCGGACCGCATCGGCGGCCGCAGCCCCTTCCCGCCGATAGCCGACTACGCCTTCCTGTCGGACTGCGAGACGAACTGCCTGATCGCGCCGAGCGGTGCGGTCGAGTGGATGTGCCTTCCCCGGCCGGACGCGCCGAGCATCTTCACCGCGCTGCTCGACCGCGGCGCCGGTAGCTTCCGCCTCGGGCCGTACGACGAGATGGTGCCCGCCGCACGGCGCTACCTGCCCGGCAGCCTGATGATCGAGACGACCTGGCAGACACGCACTGGATGGCTGATCGTCCGCGACGCCCTGACGATGGGTCCCTGGCACAACGTGGACCAGCGGTCCAGGACCCATCGCCGCTCCCCCACGGACTTCGATGCCGAGCACTGCCTGGTCCGGTCGGTGCGGTGCGTCAGCGGCGCGGTCGACCTCTTGATGAGCTGCGAGCCGGTGTTCGACTACGGCCGGACCGAGCCGCGTTGGGAGTACGACGGCACCGGCTACGGCGAGCTGGTCGCGACCGCCGACGACTGCGACCTGACGGTCCGGCTGTCGACCGACCTCCGGCCTGGCATCGAGGGCGCCGGCATCCACGCCCGCACCCGGATGGTGGAGGGCGACGCGCACTTCGTCGCGCTGTCCTGGTCGCCGCTGCCGCCCCCGCGCAGCTTCGAGGAGTCCGACGAGCGGATGCGGCGCACCTCGGAGTACTGGCGGCAGTGGATCACCCTGGGCGACTTCCCCGACCACCCGTGGCGCAGCTACCTGCAGCGCAGCGCGCTCACCTTGAAGGGCCTGACGTACGCCCCCACAGGTGCCCTGCTCGCCGCCGCCACCACCTCCCTCCCGGAGACGCCGCAGGGTGAGCGCAACTGGGACTACCGCTACGCCTGGGTCCGGGACTCGACCTTCGCCCTGTGGGGCCTTTACACTCTCGGCTTCGACCGGGAGGCCAACGACTTCTTCTACTTCGTCGCCGACGGCTGCCGCGACGGCCAGGACCTGCAGATCATGTACGGCGTGGGCGGCGAGCGGGAGCTCGCGGAGGAGTCGCTGCCGCACCTGTCCGGCTACGAGGGTGCCTTCCCGGTGCGGGTCGGCAACGCGGCGTACAACCAGAAGCAGCACGACGTCTGGGGTGCCGTCCTGGACTCCGTCTACCTGCACGCCCGGTCGCGCGACCAGCTGCCCGAGTCGCTGTGGCCGGTGCTCAAGCGCCAGGTCGAGGCCGCCGCCGAGCACTGGGAGCAGCCGGACCGCGGCATCTGGGAGGTGCGCGGCGCGCCGCAGCACTTCGTCTCGAGCAAGCTCATGTGCTGGGTGGCCCTTGACCGCGGCTCGCAGCTGGCGCGGATGCACGACGACCTGGAGTACGCCGAGAAGTGGCAGGCCCTGGCCGACCAGATCCGCGCCGAGATCTGCACCCGCGGCATCGACGAGCGCGGTGTGTTCGTCCAGCGCTACGGCTCGACCGCCCTGGACGCGTCGCTGCTGCTGATGCCGCTGATGCGGTTCCTGCCGCCGGACGACCCGCGGATCCGGGCCACCGTCCTGGCCATCGCCGACGAGCTCACCGAGGACGGGTTGGTGCTGCGCTACCGCGTCGACGAGACCGACGACGGGCTGCGCGGCGAGGAGGGCACCTTCACGATCTGCTCGTTCTGGCTGGTGTCGGCCCTCGCCGAGATCGGGGAGTTCGACTCGGCGCGCAAGCTGTGCGAGCGGCTGCTGGCCTACGCCAGCCCGCTCGAGCTCTACGCGGAGGAGATCGACCCGCGCAGCGGGCGGCACCTGGGCAACTTCCCGCAGGCGTTCACCCACCTCGCACTCATCAACGCGGTCATGCACGTGATCCGCGCCGAGGAGCTGACGTCGCCCGAGGACCCCTCCGACTCCTGAACCGTCACCGAGCCGTCATCCGCCGTCACTCCGGCTGGTTGTGCGCGTCCCCGACCTCGCGGCCGACCACGAACGGCTCCCGCACACCGTTGTAGGCCAGGTGCGCGACGAGTCCCTCGGCCGCGTGCGGCAGGTTGTGGCAGTGGTCCATCCAGATGCCCGGGTTGTCGGCCACGAAGGCGATCTCGTAGGACTCGCCGTCCTCGACCTGCAGCGAGTCGACCCACCACTGAGCACCCGAGGACTCCACCCCGTCGCGGCTGAGCACGACGGCGTGGTGGCCGTGCAGGTGCATCGGGTGCGAGTCGCCGCTGTCGTTGCGGATGGTCATGACGACGAGGTCACCCTCGTCGACGACGTACATCGGCACGTCCGGGAACTGGTGGCCGTTGATCGTCCACCAGAAGCCGGGGCGGCCGTCGAGGAAACCGATCCGACGGCCGATGTCGTAGTCGAAGCGCCGGTCCGCCCGCTGCGGGTCGAAGGGCAGGTCGGCCGAGGAGCGGCCGTAGGACAGCAGGTCGACCGCGACCTGCGGCTCCGGCTCGGCCACCACCCGCCCGCCGCGCGGCCCGAGGACGACAGCGGTGCCCCCGCCAACGTCGACCCGCGTGCCGGTCGTCGGCACGTCGACCTCGAGGTCGACCCGGCCCCCGGCCGGCACGAGCACCACCTTCCCGACGATG